>NZ_JBYCLE010000294.1:0-3030 GCF_057473765.1 Mycobacterium sp. TH-M106
GCACCGTCGCCGACATCCAGCAGATCACCAACCCGGGCCTGCGACTGGTCGGCGCGTTGCCGACGCTGTACGACTCGCGCACCACCCACACGCGCGATGTGCTGCTCGACATCGCCGACCGGTACGGGCTGTCGGTGCTGACCCCGCCCATCCCGCGTACGGTGCGCTTCGCTGAGGCCAGCGCATCGGGGTCATCGGTGATTGCCGCACGCAAAAACAAGGGTGCCGCAGCCTATCGCGAGCTGGCGCACGCGGTGCTCGGACATTGGGACTCCGGCAAGCCGCTGCCGACGTTCACCCTTGAGCTGTAGCGGCGGGAGCGCGTGAGCACGCGCAAAATCGCACTCCCGGAGCCCTTGTGATGCGACTTTATGCATCCTCGCGCAGTGCTGGTGCGCTCAGCCCAGTGCGACCACGGTGTCGCCGCGCTGCTCCAACACCGTCGAACCGGACGCCCCCGGGAACACCGCGGATACCCCGGACGGACGGCTGACTTCAATGGTGCGTTCGAGCTCGCCGGTGGCCGGGTCGCAGACGTCGAGCCCGCCGCTGACCGGAATCAACAGCCGGCCCGCCATCACTGCTGCCGGCCCTAACGGAACCGCCGGACCCGCACCGGAGACGGTGTAGCGGTAGTTCAGCGTCGTGGCGTCGAACATCAGCACCGCGTCGCCGGTCCACCAGCTGACCAGACCTGCGGGCCGCGACACCGTCAAATCCGCGCTGGCCGGCGACGGTCGGCTGGGCAGCAGCGTCTTGGCGACGGTGGTGCCGGTCTGGTCGACGACTTCGATCCTGGGCTGCGGCGACGGCAGGTAGACCGCAGTGTAGGCGGCGGTGTTGTGGTCCGAGACGGCCAGCACCCGGGCACCCGAGCCAGCGGTGACGCCGGGCACGGGCAGATGGCGCTGCTCCGGTTCGTCCTCTTCCTTGCCGGCGCGCAGCAGGGTGAGCCGCAGGTTGTCTTGCCCCGGGCAGGCCTCCAGCACCGACACCGCTGACGAACCGGCAGCAGCCGACAGCAGAGTGCATCCGCTGCCCAGTCGCTGCGCGGAGGGTTTGAGCCTGGCGTCGATTTCGCCGTAGGACAGCACCCGAACCATGTCCGAACGCCACAGCTCCAACCGAGTCGGGCCGACCGACAACACCGCGGCGCCGTTGGAGGAGACGGTGACATGCCGGTCGGCGTAGCTGGTGCGGGCCGGTCCGCGCCGGCCGGTGCCGGCATCGACGGTGCTGACTTGGCCGCAGCCGCGCCCGTCGGGAAAGACGGCGACGGCGTAACGGTAGATCCAGGACACGGCGCACAGGTCGACGCCGCGGGCATAGCTCCAACGTGGCTCACCGGTAGCCGGGTCGCGTCCGGTCATCTCTCGTCCGGCACCGGTGATCACGGTTCCGGAGACGATCACCGGGCCGGTCGTCGCCGGACTGGCAGCGGTCCACAGCTGCGTCAGCGACCCCGGCACCGCCCGTGCCGGGGTCGACTCGGGGGCCGGCTCGGCTGCGGGGCGGCTGATGGTGGCCCGCGCGTCGCTGGTCCACCAGACCAGTACGCCCGCCATCACGACGGCGAGCATGATCACCGCCGCCGCTACGACATCGCCGCGGGAGCGCTGCTCGGGTCGGACCATCAGGCAGTCGGCAAGGTTCAGCTGCCGTTAGTCGCCGCGCTGGCCGGCATGCGCGGCCGGCGACGGCGCGGGCGTGACCTTTTCCGCCCGTTCTCGGCGGACGCGGCGGGCGCGGCTTCTGCGGCTGCCGTTGGCTGCTTGACGGCCTCGTGGTCTGGGCGTGTTCCCGTCACCGGCTTACCGCCGCGGGTGCGCCGCCGTGATCTGCCGGAGTTGCGGGGCGAACGCCGGCGGTCGGCGCCGGTGTCGCGCGTGGGTCGTTTGACCGGCGATTTGCGGGCCTTGCCGACGTTCCCGGTGGCATCGGCAGGGATGCCCAACTCGGTGTAGAGATGCGGTGAGCTGGAATAGGTTTCGGCCGGATCGGGGCAGCTCAGGCCCAGCGCGTGATCGATCATCGTCCAGCGGGTCAGCTCGTCCCAGTCGACCAGGGTTACCGCGACGCCGGTACGACCTGCCCGGCCGGTGCGGCCGATGCGGTGCACGTAGGTCTTCTCGTCGTCAGGGCACTGGTAGTTGATGACGTGCGTGACGTCGTCGATGTCGATGCCGCGGGCGGCCACATCGGTGGCGACCAGCACGTCGATGTCGCCGGTGCGGAACGCCTTCAGCGACTTCTCCCGGGCCACCTGATTGAGGTCACCGTGCACCGCGCCCACTGTGAACCCGCGTTCGGCGAGGTCGTCGGCGACCTTCTGGGCGGTGCGCTTGGTTCGGGTGAAGATCATGGTGGCGCCGCGCCCGCGCGCCTGCAGCACCCGGCTGACCAGTTCCAGCTTGTCCAGGGCATGGGCACGGTAGACGAATTGATCGGTGGCGTCGTGCACCGCCGAGCTGTGCGGCGCCTCCGCCCGGATGTGGGTGGGCTGGATCATGAACCCGCGAGCCAGCGTGATGATCGGATCGGGCATAGTCGCCGAGAACAGCATCGACTGGCGGCCGTCGGGAATCTGGGCCAGGATGCGCTCCACGTCCGGCAAAAACCCCAGGTCCAGCATCTCGTCGGCTTCGTCGAGCACCAGCACGGCCAGCCCGCCGAGCTGCAGATGTTTCTGCTGGGCCAGGTCGAGCAGCCGACCCGGCGTGCCCACCACCACGTCGGCACCGGCCTTAAGCGCCTCGATCTGCGCTTCGTAGGGCCGTCCACCGTAGATGGCGACTACCGACAGGGGACGGGGAGAGCGCTTGGCGTCGTTGACTGGGGGGCCGTCTGCGGTCAGGTACTTCGCGGCGTCGGCCAGGTCACCGGAGACCTGCAGGCACAGTTCCCGGGTCGGCACCACTACCAGCGCCCGCGGAACACCGG
Organism: Mycobacterium sp. TH-M106; assembly: GCF_057473765.1. Classification (NCBI taxonomy): domain Bacteria; kingdom Bacillati; phylum Actinomycetota; class Actinomycetes; order Mycobacteriales; family Mycobacteriaceae; genus Mycobacterium; species Mycobacterium sp. TH-M106. The sequence goes on from NZ_JBYCLE010000294.1 coordinate 2,941, forward strand.
TGAGCGGCCTTGTGGTGTCGGTGCTGATGCGCTGCAGCAACGGCACGCCGAACGCGAAGGTCTTGCCCATGCCGGTGCGGGCCTGGCCGA
>NZ_JBYCLE010000295.1:0-10294 GCF_057473765.1 Mycobacterium sp. TH-M106
CCGGGACACGTCCGCAGCGCTGGGTCAGCCAGACCGACTTCGGCAACGACGAGGCGGTCGGTTACCTCGGCGACCGGCTGGCGCGGCTCGGCGTCGAGGACGAGTTGCTGCGGCTGGGCGCGCGACCCGGTTGCGCGGTGACCATCGGCGAGATGACCTTCGACTGGGAGCCCGCCGCCCCCGCGGGCGCGGACGTAGGGCACTTCGGGCCGATGTCACGGCGGGGCAGCGACGTTCGGCTGGACCGCACCGACCGGGTCGGTGCCGCCGAACGCAAAGCCGCCCGCCGTGCCCGGCGAGAACACAGCGAACACAGCGAACACAGCGAACACAGCGAGCCCGACCGATGACCGCACGGGATGCCATCCGCGCTGCGCGCAGCGTCGTCGTCAAGGTCGGCACCGCCGCACTGACCACGCCGAAGGGTATGTTCGACGCCGGCCGGCTGGCGGCGCTGGCCGACGCGATCGAGGCGCGCATGAAAGTCGGCTCCGATGTCGTCATCGTGTCGTCGGGGGCCATTGCCGCCGGCATCGAACCACTCGGACTGTCCAAGCGCCCAACCGATCTGGCCACCAAACAGGCCGCCGCGAGCGTCGGGCAGGTCGCTCTGGTCAACTCGTGGAGTGCGGCGTTCGCCCGCTATCACCGCGCGGTCGGGCAGGTGTTGCTCACCGCCCACGATGTGTCGCTGCGGGTGTCGCACACCAACGCCTCTCGTACCTTGGACCGGCTGCGGGCACTGCATGCGGTGGCGATTGTCAACGAGAACGACACGGTGGCCACCAACGAGATTCGGTTCGGCGACAACGATCGGCTCTCGGCCCTGGTGGCACATCTGATCGGCGCCGACGCGTTGGTGCTGCTCTCCGACATCGACGGCCTCTACGATGGCGATCCGCGCAAGGGGCCGGCGCGCTTCGTTCGCGACGTGTCCGGACCGGCGGACCTGGACGGCGTGGTGGCCGGGCAGAGCGGTCACCGGGGCACCGGCGGGATGGCGTCGAAGGTGTCCGCGGCGCTGCTGGCCGCTGACGCCGGGGTGCCGGTGCTGCTGGCGGCCGCCGCCGACGCGGCCACCGCGCTGGGTGACGCGTCGGTGGGCACGGTGTTCGCTGCGCGGCCGCACCGGCTGTCGGCGCGCAGGTTCTGGGTGCGTTACGCCGCCGACGCCGCCGGGACGCTGACCTTGGACGACGGTGCCGTCGATGCGGTGCTGGCTCGGCGCCGGTCGCTGCTGCCGGCGGGCATCACCGGGGTGACCGGCCGGTTTCACGGTGGTGACGTCGTCGAGCTGTGCGGCCCGGACGGCGCGGTGGTGGCCCGCGGTGTTGTTAGCTACGACGCGGCCGAACTGGTCACCATGATCGGGAGGTCGACGTCTGAGCTGCCCTCCGAGCAGCGTCGGCCCGTGGTGCACGCCGACGACCTGGTCGCGGTGTAACCCGTCCATGCGAGCGTGCGTGGTCCCGGGCGGCACGCCCGGCGTGCCGCCGGGGACACGCACGCTCGCACCTAAGGGTCTGATCCTCCGAAGCGAATCCCGGTGGCGTCCTTGCCGATCAGCGTCAGCAACGCGACGGCGATCAGCACCGGCACGATAGTCGCCGCCAACGCGAACGGGTAGCCGTGTGAGGACGCCAGCTGCTCCTGGAAGGGCAGATTGAAAGCGGCCAGCAGATTGCCCAGCTGATAGGTCACCCCGGGGTAGAGACCGCGGATCGCATCGGGCGACATCTCGGTCAGATGTGCGGGGATGACACCCCACGCGCCCTGCACGAACGCGAACATGAGAAACGACCCCAAGCACAGCGTTCCGACGCTGCGCGAGTAGGCGAACAGCGGCACGACCGGCAACCCCAGCACCGCGCACGAGATGATCGCGTAGCGGCGCCCCAACCGTTGCGACAGCGAGCCGAAGACCAGCCCACCGACGATGCCACCGACGTTGTAGACCACCACGATCCATTTGGCCGTCGCCGCTCCCAGCCCGGCGCCGCCCTGGTGGGACGCGGAGAGAAACGTCGGGTACACGTCCTGGGTGCCGTGGCTCATCCAGTTGAAGGCGGTCATCAATACCACCAGGTAGCAGAACCGGCGAATGATCTTGGCATCGGCCAGCACATCGCGGATTCCGGTGCGGGTCAACCGCATCCGGCCCCGGGATGCTTGCCACACTTCGGATTCGTTTACCCGGTACCGGATGATCAGGCTGATCGCCGCCGGCAGGATACTCAGGCCGAACAGCCAGCGCCACGACAGCCCCAGCCAGTCGGTCACCAGCAGCGACGCCAGGGTGGCTGATAGGTAGCCGAACAGGTAGCCCTCCTGGAGCAGTCCGGAGAAGAGGCCTCGGCGCTGCGCGGGGATCTTCTCCATCGCCAGCGCCGCACCCAGCCCCCACTCGCCGCCCATGCCGATCCCGTACAGCAGCCGCAAGATCACCAGCACAGTGAGGTTGGGCGCGAAGGCGCACAGGAACCCGACGACCGAGTAGAAGGTGACGTTCACCATCAGCGGCAGGCGCCGCCCGACCCGGTCGGCCCACAGGCCGAACAGCAGCGCCCCGACCGGCCGCATCACCAGGGTGGCGGTGGTGAGGAACGCGACCTCGGTCTTGGTGTGGCCGAAAGTCGCCGCGATGTCGGCGTAGACGAAGATCACGATGAAGTAGTCGAAGGCGTCCATCGTCCAGCCCAGCACCGCGGCCAGGAAAGCGTTGCGCTGATCGGCGGTGAGCTGCTGCCTTTGGCGCCCGAGCTGTCCGAGCTGCCGGCTCACCCGCGCCCCACCGCTAGCACCACGACCGGTTCGGGAGCATCCATGGGGTTCCAGGGTATTCGAGACTGGATGTACGACAATGGCACGGATGGACTTCTACAACGCCTATCGGCACGGGTTCGTCCGCGTCGCGGCCTGCACGCACCGCACCACGCTCGCCGACCCGGCGGCCAACGCCGCGTCGGTGCTGCGGCTGGCGCGGGATTGCCACGACGACAGTGTCGCGCTGGCGGTGTTCCCGGAGCTGACGTTGTCCGGATACTCCGTCGAGGACATCCTGCTGCAGGCGAGCCTGCTCGACGCCGTCGAGGCGGCGCTGCGCGACGTCGTCGCGGGCTCGGCGGATCTGCTGCCGGTTGTGGTGGTGGGAGCGCCGCTGCGGTACCGGCACCGCGTCTATAACACCGCCGTCGTCATCCACCGCGGCCATGTTCTCGGGGTGGTGCCCAAGTCGTATCCGCCGACCTACCGGGAGTTCTACGAGCAGCGTCAGGTCGCACCCGGCGACGACGAGCGCGGCGTCATCCGGGTGGGCGGGTTCGAGGTGCCGCTCGGGCCGGATCTGCTGTTCGCCGCCGCCGACCTGCCCGACTTCGTGGTGCACGTCGAGGTCTGTGAGGACATGTTCGTGCCGGTGCCGCCCAGCGCGCACGCTGCGTTGGCCGGTGCGACGGTGCTGGCCAACCTGTCCGGCAGCCCGATCACCATCGGCCGCGCCGACGAACGCCGCCTGCTGGCCCGCTCGGCGTCGCAGCGCTGCCTGGCCGCCTACGTCTACGCCGCCGCCGGTCCGGGCGAGTCGACGACCGACCTGGCCTGGGACGGGCAGACGATGATCTTCGAGAACGGGACCCTGCTGGCTCAATCCGAGCGATTCCCCAGGGCGCCGCAACGCTCGACCGCCGACGTCGACACCGGCCTGCTGCGCTGCGAACGGCTGCGTATCGGCACTTTCGACGACAACCGCCGCCACCACCGCGTCGCAGTGGAGTCGTTTCGTCGGGTGGAGTTCACCCTCGGTCCGCCCGGCGGCAACATCGGGCTGCGGCGGGAGGTGACGCGATTCCCGTTCGTGCCGTCGGATCCGGCGCGGCTGCAACAGGATTGCTATGAGGCCTACAACATCCAAGTGTCCGGGCTGGCGCAGCGGCTGCGAGCCCTCGACCACCCGAAGGTGGTCATCGGTGTCTCCGGTGGACTGGACTCGACACACGCGCTGATCGTCGCCGCCCGGGCGATGGATTCCGAAAACCGGCCGCGCAGTGACATTCTGGCGTTCAGCCTGCCGGGTTTCGCCACCGGTCAGCACACCCGGGCCAACGCGATAGCGCTGAGCAGGGCGCTGGGCGTCGCCTTCGAAGAGATCGACATCCGCGACACGGCAAACCTCATGCTCGCCCGGCTGGGCCACCCGTTCGCCCGTGGCGAGGCGGTGTACGACGTGGCGTTCGAGAACGTTCAGGCCGGCCTGCGCACCGACTACCTGTTCCGCATAGCCAACCAGCGCGGCGGCATCGTCCTCGGCACCGGCGACCTCTCGGAGCTGGCGCTGGGCTGGTCCACCTACGGAGTCGGTGACCAGATGTCGCACTACGACGTCAACACCGGGGTGCCCAAGACGCTGATCCAGCACCTGATCCGCTGGGTGATCAGCTCGGGCCAGTTCGACACCAACGTCTGCGAGGTGCTGGCGTCGGTGCTGCACACCGAGATCACCCCGGAGCTGGTTCCGGCCGGGCCTGCCGGGGAAGGTCAGGAGATCCAGCGCAGCGAGGACGTCGTCGGACCGTACGCGCTGCAGGACTTCTCGTTGTTTCAGGTGCTGCGTTACGGGTTCGGGCCGGCGAAGATCGCATTCTTGGCCTGGCACGCTTGGAGCGACGCCGGACGCGGCGCGTGGCCGCCCGGCTACCCCGCGGACAACCGGCTGGCCTACTCGCTGGCCGATATCCGGCGCTGGCTGAAAGTGTTTGTGCAGAGGTTCTATTCGTTCAGCCAGTTCAAGCGCTCCGCGCTGCCCAACGGACCCAAGGTGTCCGCCGGGGGTTCGCTGTCGCCGCGCGGCGATTGGCGGGCGCCGTCGGACATGTCGGCGTGGATCTGGCTGGATGAGATCGAACGGGAGATACCCGAATAGGCTGCCGGGACTTCGCCCCTGATGTGACTCAGCCACCCAGCGCGTCGCTGATCGCCGCGGCCGTCGGTGCGCAGTCGCCGGCGCCCGGCACCAGGGTCGCCAACGCACCGGCCGCGCAGGCCCGCCGCAGCGCATTCTGATGCCCGGCGGTCCACCCGGCGGCCAGCACACCGGCGAACACGTCGCCGGCGCCGGAGGTGTCGACGGCGTCCACCGTTAGGGCGGGCACGTCGAGCGCACCGTCGGCGCCGAGGTAGCGCGCTCCGCGTGCGCCGCGGGTGATCACGCGGTGCTGGACGGGCCACACCCAATCGGCAGATTCGGTTTCGTTGACCACGACCACGTCGGTCGCATGGGCCAACTCGGCCAGCTGCGCCGGATCAGCGCCCGCCGGTGAGGCGTTGACGACGACGACCGCCCCGGCTGTGCGCGCCGTCCTTGCCGCCGACACCGCCGTCGCGACCGGGATCTCCAACTGCAGCAACAACACCTCGCAGTCGCGCACGGCGACGGAGTCTGGCGTCAGCGCAGCGTTGGCACCGGGCGCGACGACGATGGTGTTCTCCCCGGCGGCGTCCACCGTGATCACCGCCGACCCGCTGCGGCCCGCCACGGTGACCAGCCCGTCGATGCCCACCCGGTTTTCCCGCAGATGCCGGCGCAGCAGTGCGCCCGCGTCGTCGTCACCCACCGCGCCGATGAACTGCACCCGCGCGCCGGCCCTGGCCGCCGCCACCGCCTGGTTGGCGCCCTTGCCGCCGGGTGTCGACCGGGCCGAGGCCGCCAGCACCGTCTCACCCGGGTGCGGCAGCGCGGCGACGTCGAACACCGTGTCGACGTTCGCGCTGCCCACCACACATACCCGACATACCGGTATCGCCATGTCGCCGAGGCTATGCAGCCGGGTTCGGCTTCAGCAACGGGGGACCTTCGTCAGCCTGCCACAGAGCAGCCGGCAGCGGACTGCGCATGCCTGCCGGATACCCTGAGGTGATGAGTGTGTCCGCACCCCCGTCAGCTCACTCGACGGACCTGCGTCAACAGGTGCATGACGCCGCCCGCCGGGCCCGAACCGCCGCCCGCACGCTGGCGTCGCTGCCGACGGTCGCCAAGGACAGCGCGCTGAACGCCGCCGCCGATGCGCTGCTGGTCCGCGTCGACGACGTCTTGGCGGCCAACGCACACGACCTCGACGTGGCGCGGGCCGCCGGCACCCCCGACGCGATGCTGGACCGGCTGGCGCTGAACCCGCAGCGCGTCGACGGCATCGCCGCCGGCCTGCGCCAGGTCGCCGGACTGCCCGACCCGGTCGGCGAGGTGCTGCGCGGCTACACCCTGCCCAACGGGCTGGCGCTGCGCCAGCAGCGGGTTCCGCTCGGTGTCGTCGGCATCGTCTACGAGGGCCGGCCCAACGTCACCGTCGACGCGTTCGGCCTGGCGCTCAAGTCCGGCAACGCGGTGCTGCTGCGCGGCAGCTCGTCGGCGGCGGCCTCCAACACCGCCCTCGTCGATGTGCTGCGGGCTGCGCTGGTCAGCGAGGACCTGCCCGCCGACGCCGTGCAGCTGCTCGACAGCGCTGATCGCACGACCGTGACCCACCTCATCCAGGCCCGCGGCCTGGTGGACGTGGTGATCCCGCGCGGGGGAGCGGGACTGATCGACGCGGTGGTGCGCGATGCGCAGGTGCCGACGATCGAGACCGGCGTCGGCAACTGCCATGTCTACGTCCACGAGGCCGCCGACCTGGAGGTGGCCGAGCGGGTGCTGCTGAATTCCAAGACCCGCCGCCCCAGCGTCTGCAACGCCGCTGAGACGCTGCTGGTCGACACGGCGATCGCCGATTCCGCGGTGCCGCGGCTGGTGGGCGCGCTGATCGCCGCCGGGGTGACCGTGCACGGTGACGCCGAGGCGCCGGCCACCGAGGACCATCTGCGGCGGGAATACCTGACGATGGACATCGCGCTGGGCGTGGTCGACGGGCTCGACGACGCGATCGCCCACATCAACGAGTACGGCACGGGTCACACCGAAGCCATCGTCACCACGAATATGGCTGCCGCGCAGCGGTTCACCGAGCAGGTGGACGCCGCCGCGGTGATGGTCAACGCGTCGACGGCGTTCACCGACGGCGAGCAGTTCGGCTTCGGCGCCGAGATCGGCATCTCCACCCAGAAGCTGCACGCCCGCGGCCCGATGGGGCTGCCGGAACTGACGTCGACCAAATGGGTGGTGTGGGGCGACGGCCACACCCGCCCGGCCTAGGGCCTAGGAGAAACACCACGTGACCCTTCCCGCCCGGTCCATCCCGCTCTTCGCCGACATCGACGACGTCGCCCGGCGACTGGCCGAGACCGGTTACCTGGTTGACACCGCTACAGCGACAGCGGTGTTCCTTGCCGACCGGCTGGGCAAGCCGCTGCTGGTCGAGGGCCCGGCCGGGGTCGGCAAAACCGAGCTGGCCCGCGCCGTCGCGGCCGCCACCGGGTCCGGGCTGGTGCGGCTGCAGTGCTACGAGGGTGTCGACGAGGCTCGCGCGCTCTACGAGTGGAATCACGCCAAGCAGATCCTGCGTATCCAGACGAGCACAGCCGGTTCCGCTGGTGGGGGGGGCTGGGACGCCGTGAAATCCGACGTGTTCTCCGAGGAGTTTCTGCTGTCGCGCCCGCTGCTGACCGCGATCCGGCGCACCGAGCCGACGGTGCTGCTGGTCGACGAGACCGACAAGGCCGACATCGAGATCGAGGGCCTGTTGCTGGAGGTGCTCAGCGACTTCGCGGTCACCGTTCCCGAGCTGGGCACCATCACCGCGTCGCGGGCGCCGTTCGTGGTGCTGACCTCCAACGCCACCCGGGAGCTGTCCGAGGCGCTCAAACGCCGCTGCCTGTTCCTCTATGTCGACTTCCCCGACCCCGACCTGGAACGCCGCATCCTGGCCTCCCGGGTGCCCGAGCTGCCCGAGCACCTGGCCGCGGAGTTGGTGCGCATCGTCGGCGTGCTGCGCGGCATGCAGCTGAAGAAGCTGCCGTCGGTGGCTGAGACCATCGACTGGGGCCGCACCCTGCTGGCGCTGGGGCTGGACACCATCGACGACGCCACCGTGGCCGCGACCCTGGGCGTCGTGCTCAAACACCAGTCCGACCGACAACGCGCGGCCGGAGAACTCCGGCTGAACTGACGACTTGCTGATGGTCCGCCGCACCCGTCCGCCGCAGCCGCTGGCGTCGCACGGCATCCCGGGCCACCTGGTGGGCTTCGTCGAAGCGCTTCGCGGTCAAGGAATTTCGGTGGGACCGTCGGAGACGGTCGATTCCGGCCGGGTGTTGGCGGTGCTCGGGCTGGGTGATCGGCAGGTGCTGCGCGAGGGGCTGGCCTGCGCGGTGCTGCGCCGGCCCGAACACCGGGACACCTACGACGCCATGTTCGACCTGTGGTGGCCGGCCGCGCTGGGCGGCAGGACCGCGGTGGCAGGCGGAGACGACGATGCCGCCTTGCCACCGGGCGACGTCGAAGCTATGCGGGCGATGCTGCTCGAGTTGCTCACCGACAACGCTGGTCTCGCCGAGCTCGACGAGCGGCTGGCGGCGATGATCGCCCAGATCGTCGAGGTCTACGGCCGCTACCGCTCCAGCCGCGGCCCGTCGTACTCGTCGTACCAGGCGCTCAAGGCGCTGGCACTCGACGAGCTGGAGGGCCGGCTGCTGGCCGGGCTGCTGGCGCCGTACGGCGACGAGCCCACCCCCACCCAGGAGCAGATCGCCACAGCCATTGCCGGCCAGCGGATCGCCCAGCTGCGCAAGCTCGTCGAATCGGAGACCAAGCGCCGAACCGCAGAACAGCTGGGCCGCGACCACGTCCAGATGTACGGCATCCCGCAGCTGACCGAGAACGTCGAGTTCCTGCGTGCCTCCGGCGAACAGCTGCGCGCTATGCGCCGGGTGGTGGCCCCGCTGGCGCGCACCCTGGCCACCCGGTTGGCCGCCCGGCGGCGCCGCGCCCGGGCCGGCGCGATCGACCTGCGCAAGACGCTGCGCCGCTCGATGTCCACCGGCGGGGTACCGATCGACCTGGTGCTGCGCACACCTCGCCCGGCCCGGCCCGAGCTGGTGGTGCTGTGCGATGTGTCCGGCTCGGTTGCCGGGTTCAGCCACTTCACCCTGCTGCTGGTGCACGCGCTGCGCCAACAGTTCTCCCGGGTCCGAGTTTTCGCCTTCATCGACACCGCCGACGAGGTGACCCATATGTTCGGGCCTGACGCCGACCTCGCGGTGGCTGTACAACGGATCACCCGGGAGTCGGGCGTGTACACCCGCGACGGCCACTCCGACTACGGCAACGCGTTCGTGTCGTTCACCGAGAACTACCCGAACGTGTTGTCGCCGCGCTGTTCGCTTTTGGTGCTCGGCGACGGCCGAACCAACTACCGCGACCCGGCCACCGGTGTGCTGGCCCACCTGGTGACCGCCAGCCGGCACGCGCACTGGCTCAACCCCGAGCCCAAACACCTTTGGGGCAGCGGCGATTCGGCGGTGCCCCGCTACGCCGAGGTGATCGCGATGCACGAGTGCCGCTCGGCCAACCAACTCGCTAACGTGATCGACCAGCTGTTGCCCGTGTGAGCGCGCCTGCGGCCCCGGCGTTGGACCCGGCTGAATCCGCACTGGCCTGGCTGGCCGACGTCACTACTCGTCGAACGGCTGTCGTCGCGCTGGTCAGAAATCCCAGTCGGCGTCCTCGGTGGGCTGGTGGGATCCCATCACATAGGAGCTGCCCGAACCCGAGAAGAAGTCGTGGTTTTCGCCGGCGCCGGGATCGAGTGCGGAGAGCACCGCCGGGTTCACCCGACACGTGTCGGCGCTGAACGCGGGCTCGTATCCGAGGTTGGCCAGCGCCTTGTTCGCGTTGTAGCGCATATAGGGCACGACGTCGTCCGTCCAGCCCAGTACGTCGTAGAGGTCACGGGCGTAGTCGACCTCGTTTGTGTACAGGGCGTGCAGCAACTCGTAGGTGTACTCACGGTGTTCGGCGCGTTCGGCGTCGGTGAGCTCGGCCAGTCCCCGTTGACACTTGTAGCCGATGTAATACCCGTGCACGGCTTCGTCACGGATGATCAGCCGGATCAGGTCGGCGGTGTTGGTGAGTTTGCCACGCGAGGACCAGTACATCGGCAGATAGAACCCGGAGTAGAACAGGAAAGACTCGAGCATCACTGACGCCGCTTTACGTTTGAGGGCGTCGTCGCCGCGGTAATAGTCGACGATGATCTGCGCTTTGCGCTGTAAGTGTGGGTTGTCCTCCGACCACTCGAACGCGTCGTCGATCTGGCGACTCGAGCACAGTGTGGAAAAAATCGAGCTGTAGCTCTTGGCGTGCACCGAC
>NZ_JBYCLE010000296.1:0-4708 GCF_057473765.1 Mycobacterium sp. TH-M106
TCCCCTGCGGCATGCCGGGCTGCATCGCCACCTTGACGAACTCCACCCCCTGATCGCCGGAGCGGCCGAACACGTCCTTGACCACCTCGTAGGCGCCCGCGCTGACCCCGCCGCTGGTGATGATCAGGTCCGCCGCGCCGTCGCGGGCACCGTAGCGGTCGAGCACCGCGGCGAACTGCGCGACGTCGTCGCCGACCGTGGCCGCGGCCACCACGGCGGCGCCCGCCTGTCGCACCGCCGCGGCCAGCATCACCCCGTTGGACTCGTAGATCTGCCCCGGTGCCAACGGGGTGCCGGGTGTCACCAGCTCCGAGCCGGTGGACACCACTAGTACGCGTTGGCGGGGCCGCACCGTCAACCGGGTCAGCCCCAGTGCGGCCGCCAGGCCGACCACCGCCGGGCTGACGATCTGCCCGGCTCGCGCCACCGTGACGCCGACGGTGACGTCGCTGCCACCGCGGCGGATGTGGCTGCCTTCGGCGGCGGCGCCGTGGATCACCACGGTGCCGGTGCCGCCGCCCGTGGTGGCCTCGACCGGCACCACCGCGGTCGCCCCCGCCGGGATCGGTGCTCCGGTCATGATCCGGTGCGCGGTTCCCGGCGCCAGCGTAGGGATGTCGGTGCGCCCGGCCGGAATATCCTCGGCCACCGGCAGCTTCACCGGCTGCTGCGGTGTAGCGGCGGCGACGTCGTCGGCCCGCACCGCGTAGCCGTCCATTGCGGAGTTGTCGAAGACGGGCAGTGAGATCGGCGCGGTCACGTCTTCGGCCAGCACCAGACCCTCGGCCTGTTCCAGCGGCACCGCGGTGGGTGGACGGGGGGTGATCAGACCGGCGACGACACGCTGGTGTTCTTCGACGGAGCGCATGCCGCCATTATCGGCGGCGATCGGCAAGCGTGGTGGAACCGGGCGCAGTCCCCGCAAGCGGATGGTGCCCCGGGTCGCCGCCGTCAGGCCCGGACCGGGCTACACCGGAAAGCTCACTCCGGTCAGCTCTTCGGAGACCGTCCACAACCGGCGCTGCAGCGTCGGGTCGTGGGACTGCTTGCTGGATCGCACCAGCTTCGGGTGGCCGCGCTGCTCACCGATGCCGTCCGGGCCGTAGTACTGGCCGCCGCGCACGGTCGGGTCGGTGGCGGCCCGCAGGGTGGGCAACGCACCCATCTCCGCGCTCTGGGAGATCCACGGCGCAACCAGCCTCGCCATCGGGAGGATCACCGCCGGCAGGTAGCGGGCCAGCTCGGTGTTGGCGAGGCCCGGGTGCGCGGCGACGGCGATCGTCGGCCTGCTCTGGGCGGCCAGGCGGCGCTGCAACTCGTAGGTGAACAACAGGTTGGCCAGTTTGGACTGGCCGTAGGCGGCGACCCGGTTGTAGCCGTGTTCGAGTTGCAGGTCGTCGAAATGGATCGCCGCCATGATGCGGTGCGCCATGCTGCTGACGGTCACCACCCGGGAACCGTCGACGGCCAGCAGGTGGTCGAGCAGCAGCCCGGTCAGCGCGAAGTGGCCGAGGTGGTTGGTGCCGAACTGCAGCTCGAACCCGTCGGCGGTGGTCTGGCGGGGGGTGTACATCACCCCGGCGTTGTTGATCAGCAGATCGATGCGCGGATGGGTCGAGCGCAGCGCGTCAGCGGCGGCGCGCACCGAGTCCAGCGAGCCCAGGTCCAGCTCCTGCACGGCGACGTCGGCGCTGGGACGGGCCGCCAGGATGCGCCCGGCGGCGGCGTTGCCCTTGTCGAGGTTGCGCACTGCCAGCACCACGTGGGCGCCGCGGTCGGCGAGCACCGCGGCCGTGTGATAGCCGAGCCCGGTGTTGGCGCCGGTGACGACGACGACCCGTCCGGTCTGGTCCGGCACGTCGGCCACGGTCCATCTGCCATGGGGGTCCATGCCGGAAAACCCTACCCACGGGGTGCCGGCGGGGTGCCGGCGGCGTAATGACCGGCTGATGACACGCGGACGCGGCTGGTTTGACGTCCTCCTCACTGCTGAAGCCGGAGGATTCCAGCAGCGGCTGCGCTGCTGTCTCGCCCGCTCGTTCGCGGTGCGCCGTAGGCGACGGCCTATCTGCTTTCGAGCCGAACAGCTCTGTCTCTGTTTCCAAAGCGCCGACACCTGCAATGCCAGCGGCCTCGCTGCTTACTTTCCCCGACTCCGGTCGACGTCGTGACCTTGGGATCTCTCCCGGGGATTCAGTTGTGGCCGACACGGTAGCAGACGTCGCCGACAAATCCAGACACGCTTGTCCCCGGCCTGAAGGCCCTGAAGGCCCTGAAGGCCAGGGCTTGCGCGCTACGTTTTCCATGGTCATCCTTTGAGTGCATGTCCGATGTGACGGTGACTCTGACCGACCCCACCCATCTGCCCAGCACCAAAGCGCCGCTGGTGTGGGCGCTGAGCGGGGCGATCCCCTGGCTGGTCCTAGTGGTGGCGCAGCTGGTGTGGTTCGTAGTCGATCCGCGGCCGACATGGCTGCACGGGGTGGCCGCCGCCGTCACCGTGCTGGGCTTGCCGGTGAGCGTCATCGTGGCACCACTGTGGCGGTACCGGGTGCACCGGTGGGACATCAGCCCCCAGGCGGTCTACACCCGCACCGGCTGGCTGGTCCAGGAACGTCGCATCGCACCGATCTCGCGGGTGCAGACGGTCGACACCTACCGCGGCCCGCTGGACCGAATGCTGGGGTTGGCCAACGTCACCGTCACCACTGCGTCGTCGGCGGGCGCGGTGCACATCGTCGCGCTGGACGCAGAAGTGGCCAATCAGGTCGTCGCGCAGTTGACTGATGCCGCGTCGCTGGGCGCCGAGGACGCGACGTGACGCGCGCCGGCGACGAAGCAGAGCGAAGCGATGCGCAGGAGCGGCGCAATGTGACGTTGGCCGGCGACGAAGCAGAGCGAAGCGATGCGCAGGAGCGGCGCAATGTGACGGCGCCGCCGGCCTGGCAGCGGTTGAGTCCGCGCATGCTGCTGGTGCATCCGGTGCACGAGGCGCTGCGTGAGCTGCCGCTGCTGATCGTGGCGGTGGTGTTCGGTTCGACTAGCGGAAATCAGCTGTGGACCGTGGCGGTGTTGTGGGTGATCGCCGCGGTCGGCGTGGCACGCTGGTTCACCACTTCCTACCGCATCGAACCCGATACCGAATCGGGCCAGCTGCAGCTGCGGTCCGGGCTGCTGCGCCGCAAGGTGCTGTCGGTGCCCCGCAGTCGGATCCGGTCGGTGCAGACCGATGCCCGGCTGCTACACCGGCTGCTCGGGCTGACGGTGCTGCGGGTGAGCACGGGCCAGCAAGCCACCGGCGACCAGGCATTCGAGCTGGACGCTCTCGAGAGCGGCGACGTGTCGCGGCTGCGCGCGATCCTGCTGGTCGCGCAGGCTTCGCAGCCATCCACGCCGCTGCCCGGCTCCGAGGTCGGCGCCTCGGTGACGCTGGCCCGGTGGCACCCGTCGTGGCTGCGCTACAGCCCGCTGAGTGTGTCGGGCCTGGTGATGATCGGCGCCGCAGCCTGGGTGGTCTTCCAAAGCGGAGTCTGGGATGCGGTGCAGGCTTCGCCGGTAGGCCGGTCCGCCCTGGACGCCGCCGCGCGGCTCGGCGTCCCGGCCGCCGTGGCTGTTGTGCTTGCGGCGTCGATGCTGTTGGCGGTGCTGCGTTCGCTGCTCACCTACGGAAACCTGGTGCTGACAAGACGTCCCGGTGCGGCCGGGGACGTGCTGGCGCTGCGCTACGGCTTGCTGCGGACTCGTCAGCGAAACTACGACATGCGTCGGCTGCGCGGCGGGACGCTGCGGCGGCCGCTGCTGGTGCGCCTGCTCGGCGGTGCCCGGCTGGACGCGGTGATGACCGGGATCCACGGCATCGGTGAGTCGTCGATACTGCTGCCGCCCTGCCCGGCCGCGACCGCCGAGGCGGTGCTGGCTGGGCTCGTCGGCGACGCCGGCCTAGTCAGCGGGCCGCTGCACGGTCACGGCCGAGCGGCAGCCCGCCGGCGCTGGACCCGGGCGATGGCGCTGCCGGCCGTCCTCGGTGTCGGGTTGGCGGTGGCGGCCGCGACGGCCGGCGCCCCGGTTTGGTGGTGGCCGGCGTGGGCGGTTTTAACGCTTGGCTGTGGGTTGCTGGCCATCGACCGGGTGCGTGCGCTCGGGCATCGCGTCGAGCGGGGTTGGCTGGTGGCCCGCATCGGCAGCCTTCAGCGGCGCCGCGACTGCATTGCCACGGCCGGCATCGTCGGCTGGACCGTGCGGCAGAGCTGGTTTCAGCGCCGCGCCGGGGTGGCCACGCTGACAGCGGCCACCGCTGCCGGGGTGAAGGCCTACCAGGTGATCGACGTGCCCGACACGTGGGTGTGGGCGCTGGCAGCGCAGGCGTCGCCGTGGGTGGCCGACAGCACGTGGGCGACGGATAGCGTGGTCGGTGGCCGGACTCGCCGAGTGTGAAACCATTGCGAGAAAACGCGCTTGATTTCGCAGTGAGTTCACGCTCGGCGATAGCTGTGCCGTATTGCCGGCCGCAGATCGGTGGACGGTGACCTTGCACTCGGCATGGGCGAGTGCTAAGAATGACTTTGGCACTCACGACCAGTGAGTGCTAGGTCGGGATGGTGAGATCGAGGGCAACGACACCTTCGGTCGTCCGTCGCGGGCGCTGCACCCGGCCACAGACGTGTCATCCGCAACCGGAGGAATCACTTCGCAATGGCAAAGCAAATTG
>NZ_JBYCLE010000297.1:0-1259 GCF_057473765.1 Mycobacterium sp. TH-M106
GCAAGGACGAGGGCGGCCGGCACACGCCGTTCTTCACCAACTACCGTCCGCAGTTCTACTTCCGCACCACCGACGTGACCGGTGTGGTGAGCCTGCCCGAGGGCACCGAGATGGTGATGCCCGGCGACAACACCGAGATGAGCGTGAAGCTGATCCAACCGGTCGCCATGGACGATGGCCTGCGGTTCGCCATCCGCGAGGGTGGGCGCACCGTGGGCGCCGGCCGGGTCACCAAGATCATCAAGTAGTCCTCGGCGAGCAGACACGTCAAGGCCCCCGGAAACCACGGGTTTCCGGGGGCCTTGACGTCTGGTGGGCTGAATCAAACGTTAGCCTGATCCGGTGGGCCAAAACCAGATGTTGCGGGGCAGGGTTGCGTTCGTCACCGGCGCCGCCCGTGGGCAGGGCAGATCGCACGCGGTGGCCCTGGCCGCCGAAGGCGCCGACATCATCGCGCTGGACATCTGCGCGCCGGTGTCCGACTCCATCGGCTACCCGCCGGCCACGCGCGAGGATCTGGCCGAGACCGCCCGGGCGGTAAAGGCGCAGGGCCGCACGGTGCTGGCTCGCGAGGTGGATACCCGTGACGACGCCGCTCTGCAGCAACTGGTGGCCGACGGCGTCGAGCAGTTCGGTCGGCTGGACATCCTGGTTGCCAACGCGGCGGTGCTGAGCTGGGGTCGACTCTGGGAGTTGTCCGACGAACAGTGGAACACCGTCATCGACGTCAACCTGACCGGTACCTGGCGCACCCTGCGGGCGGTGGTGCCGGAGATGATCACGGCCGGCAACGGCGGATCGATCGTGGTTGTCAGTTCGTCGGCCGGGCTGAAGGCTACCCCGGGCAACGGCCATTACTCAGCGGCCAAGCACGGGCTGGTTGCGCTGACCAATTCGCTGGCGCTGGAGCTCGGTGAATACGGCATACGGGTCAACTCGATTCACCCGTACTCCGTCGACACTCCGATGGTCGAGCCGGAGGCCATGAAGCGGGTGTTCGCCGCACACCCGAACTATGTGCACAGTTTCGCGCCGATGCCGTTGCAGCCCAAGGGGTTCATGTCACCGGAGGAGGTGTCCGACGTCGTCGTATGGCTGGCCGGCGACGGCTCGGGGGCCCTGACCGGAGTCCAGGTCCCGGTCGACAAGGGCGTCCTCAAGTATTAAAGATATTTCGGTAATACAGTGACTGATGGTCATAGAGAAAGGCCGGTGTGGGCGAGGAAGGCGAAACACAGGTCGTAGTTGGAGCCGATGCG
>NZ_JBYCLE010000298.1:0-2055 GCF_057473765.1 Mycobacterium sp. TH-M106
GAGATGGCGAGGGAGAGCAGGTAAGAAGCCGATGTTCGAAAGATTTACCGACCGTGCCCGCAGGGTCGTCGTCCTGGCGCAAGAAGAGGCCCGGATGCTCAACCACAACTACATCGGGACCGAACACATCCTGTTGGGCCTGATCCACGAGGGCGAGGGGGTCGCCGCCAAGTCGCTCGAATCGCTGGGCATCTCCCTGGAGGCGGTGCGCAGCCAGGTGGAGGAGATCATCGGGCAGGGCCAACAGGCGCCATCCGGGCACATCCCATTCACACCCCGCGCCAAGAAGGTGCTGGAGCTTTCGCTGCGTGAGGCCCTGCAACTCGGCCACAACTACATCGGGACCGAGCACATCCTGCTCGGCTTGATCCGGGAGGGCGAGGGCGTGGCGGCGCAGGTGTTGGTCAAGCTCGGCGCCGAGCTGACCCGGGTGCGTCAGCAGGTGATCCAGCTGCTCAGCGGCTACCAGGGCAAGGAGACCGCCGAAGCGGGTACCGGAGGCCGCGGCGGAGAATCCGGCTCCCCTTCGACCTCGCTGGTGCTGGACCAGTTCGGCCGCAACCTGACTGCGGCTGCCATGGAGGGCAAGCTCGACCCGGTCATCGGCCGCGGAAAGGAAATCGAGCGGGTGATGCAGGTGCTCTCCCGGCGCACCAAGAACAACCCGGTGCTGATCGGCGAGCCCGGTGTCGGAAAGACCGCCGTTGTCGAGGGGTTGGCCCAGGCCATTGTGCACGGCGAGGTCCCCGAGACACTCAAGGACAAGCAGCTCTACACCTTGGACCTCGGCTCGTTGGTGGCCGGCAGCCGCTACCGTGGTGACTTCGAGGAGCGACTGAAGAAGGTGCTCAAGGAGATCAACACCCGCGGCGACATCATCTTGTTCATCGATGAGCTGCACACGCTGGTCGGAGCGGGCGCTGCCGAGGGTGCGATCGACGCGGCGTCGATCCTCAAACCGAAGCTCGCTCGTGGCGAACTCCAAACGATCGGCGCCACCACGCTCGACGAGTACCGCAAATACATCGAGAAGGATGCCGCGCTGGAGCGCCGGTTCCAGCCGGTGCAGGTCGGCGAGCCGACCGTCGAGCACACCATCGAGATCCTCAAGGGCCTGCGGGACCGCTATGAGGCGCACCACCGGGTGTCGATCACCGACAGTGCGATCGTGGCGGCGGCCACCCTGGCCGACCGTTACATCAACGACCGGTTCCTGCCGGACAAGGCGATCGACCTGATCGACGAGGCGGGCGCGCGGATGCGGATCCGCCGGATGACGGCCCCGCCGGATCTGCGAGAGTTCGACGAGAAGATCGCCGATGCGCGCCGCGAGAAGGAGTCCGCGATCGACGCGCAGGACTTCGAGAAGGCGGCCAGTCTCCGTGACCGGGAGAAGCAACTGGTCGCGCGACGCACCGAACGGGAGAAGCAGTGGCGGTCCGGAGACTTGGACGCCGTGACCGAAGTCGACGACAACGAGATCGCCGAGGTGCTGGGGAACTGGACCGGCATTCCGGTGTTCAAGCTGACGGAGGCCGAGACCACCCGGCTGCTGCGCATGGAGGACGAGATCCACAAGCGAATCATCGGCCAGGAGGATGCGGTCAAGGCGGTGTCCAAGGCGATCCGGCGCACCCGGGCCGGCCTGAAGGATCCCAAGCGGCCGTCCGGCTCGTTCATCTTCGCCGGCCCCTCCGGGGTGGGCAAGACCGAGCTGTCCAAGGCGCTGGCGGAGTTCCTGTTCGGCGATGACGATGCGCTCATCCAGATCGACATGGGCGAGTTCCACGACCGGTTTACCGCATCGAGGCTGTTCGGTGCCCCGCCCGGCTACGTCGGATACGAGGAAGGCGGCCAGCTCACCGAGAAGGTCCGGCGCAAGCCGTTTTCTGTGGTGCTGTTCGACGAGATCGAGAAGGCTCATCAAGAGATCTACAACAGCCTGTTGCAGGTGCTCGAGGACGGCCGGCTCACCGACGGGCAGGGCCGCACGGTGGACTTCAAGAACACCGTGCTGATCTTCACCTCCAACCTCGGTACCGCCGACATCTCCAA
>NZ_JBYCLE010000299.1:0-1314 GCF_057473765.1 Mycobacterium sp. TH-M106
CCGAGGACCAAGTGTTTCCGGAGGATTTGTCGAAAAGTTTCGGTGTTTCCACCGATTTGTGGTGGACCTGGGATGAGCCCTACAAGATCACCTATCCGGAGTATGTGCACATCCAGGCTGGCAAGGACACCAGCGTCTATTCGGTTAACGCGGTCGTGAACCGCTCATCGCTCTACGAGCAGCTCGACCCGGGCTGGAAGTCGGCCATTTTGGCCCACTATGGCGCGATCGCTATGGCGGAGTACACCGCCAGCATCGGCGAAGCCCGGATGGCACGGTTCGGCCGCGCCGCGGCGTGGCGCAACATGGCGACCTATGGAAGCCTCGATGAAGTCCGCCACGGCCAGATCCAGACCTACATCCCTTACACGCTGCTGCAAAAAGAACCCCGAGCCGACTGGGCGCACCGGGCGTATCACACCAACGAGTGGGGTGCGCTCGCGGCACGGTCGCTTTTCGACGACATGTTCACCGCCAACGACGCGACCTCGATGGCCATCCAGCTGACGTCGACCTTCGAAACCGGGTTCACCAACCTACAGTTCCTGGGGATGGCCGCCGACGCGATGGGTGTGGGTGACCTGGAGTTTAGTGCGCTGATCTCGTCGATTCAGACCGACGAGGCCCGCCACGCCCAGATCGGTGAGCCCACCATGAAGGTGCTGGTGGAAGGCGGCAAGATCGATGTCGTCCAAAAGCTCGTCGACCACATGTTTTGGCGGTCCTTTAAGCTGTTCGCTCTGCTGACCGGTCTGTCCATGGACTACTACACCCCGTTGGAGCATCGGCGGCACTCGTTCAAAGAGTTCATGGAGGAGTGGATCAACAAACAGTTCGTTGACCTCTTTCGTGACCTCGGACTGCAAAAGCCGTGGTATTGGGACAGCCACTACCAGCAGGAACTCAACTGGGTGCATCACGCCTATCACCTCGGCGTGTGGAACTGGCGGCCCACGGTGTGGTGGAATCCGGATGCCGGTGTCTCGCCGGCCGAACGTGACTGGCTAGAAGAAAAGTACCCGGGCTGGAACGACTCGTTCGGCAAAATGTGGGATGTAATCACCGACAACGTGCGGGCCGGCGATATCCCGCTGACCCTGCCCGAGACGCTTCCGATGGTGTGCAACATGTGCCATATCCCGGTGTGTACTCCAGCGGGTGCCGCCGCTGGTTTCCTCGACAACCCCGAGACGCTGATCTATGACTACCAGGGTCGGCGCTACAACTTCTGCTCGGAGCCGTGCAAATGGATCTTCACGCTCAACCCGGCGCGCTTCCAGGGGCATCTGAGCATCGTCGACCGCTTCCTCGGGG
>NZ_JBYCLE010000300.1:0-4822 GCF_057473765.1 Mycobacterium sp. TH-M106
CTGCGACCACTTGACCCCCAGTCAAGTGCGCTACCAAACTGCGCCACAGCCCGGTGCCGCCGACGAACAGCCACGGCAGGCCGAAAGCCTACCGCACCGGACCGCTCGATGATCCATGATCGGGTGTGGTGCCCAACCCGGCCAGCACGATCAACGCCACCTGGGAGACGGGCACGTAGCACCCTAGCCGGATCACCGGGCCTTCCTCCTCTCCCGCACCCGCACGTCGATCCGGATCGGGCTGCCCTCGAATCCGAACGTCTCCCGTAGTCGTCGCTCCAAAAACCGGCGGTAGCCGGCCTCCAGAAAGCCCGTGGTGAACAACACGAACGTCGGCGGGCGCGCGATGGCCTGGGTGGCGAACAGCACCCGCGGCGCCCGACCACCCCGCGCCGGCGGCGGTGTCGCGGAGATCACCTCGTTAAGCCAGGTGTTGAGCCGGCCGGTCGAAATCCGGGTGTCCCACGACGCCAACGCCGCTTCCAGCGCCGGCACCAACTTCGCTACCGCGCGGCCGGTTTTGGCGGAGACGTTCACCCGCTGCGCCCAGCCCACTCGCGGCAGGTCGCGATCGATCTCGCGGTCCAGCAGGTAACGCCGATCCTCGTCGACCAGATCCCACTTGTTGAACGCCAACACCAGCGCCCGGCCCGCCTCGATCACCATCGACAACACCCGCTGGTCCTGCTCGGTCAACGGCACCGACGCGTCGATCAGCACGATCACCACCTCGGCGGCCTCGATTGCGCCGTGAGTGCGCACCGAGGCGTAGAACTCGTGCCCACTGGCCTGCCCGACCTTACGGCGCAGCCCGGCGGTGTCGACGAAACGCCAAACTTTGCCGTCTATTTCGATCAGCGAGTCCACCGGGTCCACGGTCGTGCCGGCGACATCGTGGACCACCGAACGCTCGTCGCCGGCCAGCTTATTCAGCAGAGAGCTTTTGCCGACGTTGGGTTTGCCAACCAGCGCCACCCGCCTTGGGCCACCGCCGCCGCCCGCTGCCTCGGCGACCACCGGCAGCGCGGACACCACCTCGTCGAGCAGGTCGGCCACGCCGCGACCGTGCAACGCGCTGACCGCATACGGCTGCCCGAGGCCCAGTGACCACAGCGCTGCGGCGTCGGATTCGCCCTTCTCGCCGTCAACCTTGTTGGCGGCCAAAAACACCGGCTTGCCGGAGCGGCGCAGGATACGGGCGGCGGCCTCGTCGCCGGCAGTGGCACCGACCGTCGAATCCACCACCAGGATCACCGCATCGGCGGTACGCATGGCCACCGACGCCTGCTCTGCCACCAGTTGCTGCAACCCCTTGGCGTCCGGCTCCCAGCCGCCGGTGTCCTGAACGACGAACCGGCGACCGGTCCACAGCGCGTCGTAGGACACCCGGTCGCGGGTCACCCCGGGCAGATCCTGCACCACCGCCTCACGGCGGCCCAGGATCCGGTTGACCAGTGTCGACTTGCCGACGTTCGGCCGGCCCACCACCGCCACCACCGGTGGCGGCCCAGAGCCCTCAGCAAGGCTCTCGGCGTCTTCGCCCGGTTCCCAGTCACTTTCGTCGACCCAGGTGCCGTCGGAATCCGGGGGGCTCACCGCACCGCTCCGGTCCGTTGCTCGACCAACTCCCGTAGACCGGCGACCACCTGAGCCTCGGTCATCTCGCTGGTGTCCACCACTACCGCGTCGTCGGCGGCGCGCAGCGGCGACAGAGCGCGGGTCGAGTCCAGATGATCACGACGGCGCACCTGCGCCAGCACCCGGTCGTAATCATCTGCGCCACCGGCGGCAATGTTCTGCTCGTTGCGCCGTCGTGCCCGAGTCTCGGCCGAAGCGGTCAAGAAGATCTTCAGGTCGGCGTCGGGCAGCACCACCGTTCCGATGTCGCGGCCCTCGACCACCACGCTGCCCGGGCCGACAGCCAGGTCGCGCTGCAGGCCGACCAGCCGGGACCGTACCACCGGCACCGCAGCCACATCCGACACCGCACGGGCAACTTCGTCACCGCGGATCTCGGTCGAGACATCCTCCCCGCCAAGGTAAGCGCGATCTTCGGCGGGATCACAGCAGACGGAAAGCGAAACCTTTTTCGCTGTGTCCCCGATCGCTGCAGTGTCGTTCAGATCGATCCCAGCCCGCAGCACCGCCAGGGTGACAATTCGGTACATCGCTCCAGTGTCTAGGTAGCGTGCCCCTAGCGTGCAGGCCAATCGCCTTGACACAGAAGATTTTCCGGTGCCAGCCGGGCCGTCCACGGCGATGACGATCCGCCTCACAGCCCGACCGCCTTGTACAGCTCCCCGACCTCCTTGCGCCCCAGCACCCGGATACTGCCCGGACGCTGCTCCCCCAACGACACCACACCGATGTCGGTGCGCACCAACGCCTGGACTTCAAAGCCGACCGCGGCCAGCAGCCTGCGCACAATGTGCTTGCGCCCCTCATGCAACGTCAGCCGCACCAGCGTCTTACCCGGTACGGCGTCGACCACCGCGAAGTCGTCGACGTGGGCTGGGCCGTCGTCGAGTTCGACGCCGCTGCGCAATCGCTTGCCGAGTCCGCGCCGCACCGCTCCGCGCACGGTCGCCAGATATGTCTTCGGCACCGAATAGGACGGGTGCATCAGCCGGTGTGCCAACTCGCCATCGTTGGTCAGCAGCATCAGCCCCTCGGTGTCGGCGTCCAGGCGCCCCACGTGAAACAGCTTCGCGTTGCCGCGGACCCGATGCTCGATCAGGTCACCGATGCACGGCCTGCCACGGTCGTCTGACATCGTCGAGTGCATGCCGCGCGGCTTGTTCAGGGCCAGATACACCAGCGTGTCGTCGACCGTCACCCGCGCACCGTCGACACGGATCACCGCGGCCGTGGGGTCGACCCGGGTGCCCAACTCGGTGACTGTCCGCCCGTTCACGTCGACGCGGCCGTCGACGATCATCTTCTCGGCAGCCCGGCGCGACGCAATCCCAGCCTGCGACAACACCTTTTGCAGCCGGATGCCCCCGGGCTGGCCGGGCTCGGCCATTAGTCGCGGTCCACGTCGAACGACAGCGGTTGATCGGCGACAGCCCCGCCGCCGAGTTTTATGAAACGCGGCTCACTGTCCAGCGACTCGCTGAGATCATCGATCACATCGACATCGGGAAGCAGCGGGGCGATATCGGGCAGATCGGCCAATGACGACAATCCCAGCCGCTCCAAGAAGAGCTCGGTGGTCGCGAACGTCACCGCGCCGGTGTCCGGGTCCGTGCCGGCCTCGGTGATCAGCCCCCGCGCCAGCAGGGTGCGCATCACCGCGTCCACGTTCACCCCACGCACCGCGCTGACCCGGGCGCGGGTCACCGGCTGGCGGTAGGCGACCACCGCCAGCGTCTCCAACGCGGCGCGGGTCAGCTTCGATCGCGCGCCGTCCAGAAGCAAGCGCTCAACATAGGGTGCGAATCGGGCGCGGGTGTACATCCGCCACCCGCCGCCGGCCTCCCGGAGGTCGATGCCGCTGTCCCGTTCGGTCAGTTCGTCGGCCATCCCCCGTAGCTTCGCCGCGATCCGGTATACCGGCTGCTCGGTGGCAGCGGCCAACGCCTCCACGGTGATCGGAGCATCCACCACCAGCAGCAGCGCTTCTAGCACCGCGGCCAACTCGGCGTCGTCGAGCTCGGGCGCGGTGGCGACGTCGATACCCAGGTCGGGATCGGGCGCTTCGTCGGTCACGAGAGGGCGTCTGCTTTCATAAGATCGTCATCGGCCGGACGTTCTCCGGTCCACGAAACCTGGAGCACACCAAGCGGTTCTGACTGGTCGAATGCTACCGCCCGTACCCGGTACAGTTCGAGCAGCGCCAGGAAGCGGCCGACAATCTCGATCGGCCCCTGGCAGTCGGCGACCAGCTCGGAAAACGACGCCCATCGGCCGGTCCCCCGGTCCTCCAACAGCGACAGCAGCCGGACGGCCTGCTCGGGCACCGACACCATCACCTCGTGCAGATGCTCGGTGGTCACCGTCGGCACCGGCCGCGGCGTGAACGCGATCGCCGCGATCTGGGCGAACCGGTCGGCATCGACACCCAGCATCACCTCGGGCAGCAGGTTGGCGAACCGGCCCTCCAGGGACACCGCCCGCGGATAGCTGCGCAGCGCGGCCACCTCCAACTCCGCGAACATCTCCGCAACGTGCTTGAACGCTCGATACTGCAGCAGCCGCGCGAACAGCAGATCGCGAACCTCCAGCAGCGCCAGATCCTCTTCGTCCTCGACGTGCCCGGCGGGCAGCAGCCGCGCCGCTTTCAGGTCGAGCAGTGTCGCGGCGATCACCAGAAACGCCGTCGTCTCCTCCAGGCCCAGCCGCTGGCCGATCTCCCGGGCGTAGGCGATGAACTCGTCGGTGACCTCGTGCAGCGCCACCTCCGTGACGTCGAGGCGGTGCGCGAAGATCAGCTGCAGCAGCAGATCGAACGGTCCCTCGAAGTTGGTCAGCCGAACCTGGAAGCCGTCTGGCGTGGCCGTGTCGGGACTTCTCACGCGCCGAATCGGTCGATGACTTCACGGGCCAGCGCGCGATAGGCCTGGGCGCCGCCTGACTTCGGCGCCCAGGTGGTGATGGGCTCTCCGGCGACACTGGTTTCCGGGAAACGCACGGTGCGGGTGATGACGGTGTCGAACACTAGGTCGCCAAAGCGCTCCAGCACCCGGGCCATGACTTCGCGGGAGTTGACCGTGCGCGGCTCGTAGCGGGTGACCAGGATGCCGCCGATCGTCAGCTTCGGGTTGAGCCGGTCGCGCACCTTCTCGACGGTGTCGGTGAGCAGCGCCAGCCCGCGCAGCGA
>NZ_JBYCLE010000301.1:0-2188 GCF_057473765.1 Mycobacterium sp. TH-M106
AGTGGTCTCGCCCGTTAATTCGTCGGGGGTTGTTGCCAGGCGGTGGGGTCGCCGAGGTAGAGGCCGCAGGCGCAGTCGAGGGCTTCTTCGGGGGTGCCCGCGGGGGTTCCGTTGGGCAGGAATGAGTCTTCGTATTTGTCGCGGCTGGCCAGGTAGATGGCGAATCCCCAGATGCTGGCCGAGCCGTTGTAGCGCAGCCGCATCAACGGCATGACGGACTGGTCGGCCACGGCGGCGTCGACGTAGGCGAATTGGCCGCGGAATCGGGTGGTGATCGCGGTCAGCTGCGGCCACCGGGTGCTGGCATGTTCGCGTAGCTTCCAGCGCAGGGAATTCTTGGTGGATTCCGGCGGCGGTTTCGGCATGGCTTCGATGGTGCCCGATCAGGGTGGCGCGGGCCGGTCATCGGCGTGTCGTGACCGGCCCGTGACCCGTCCGAATGTGACGGTTGGGGCATGAGTGATGGATGTGATCGCCGGTCTGGGGTCGGGGCATGGTGATGGTCAGCCCTCACCGGATCACGCTGAGCGCCCAAGACCGCGACGCCCTCAACCGTTGGGTGCGCGCCGGGGCCACACCACAAAAACTGGTGCTGCGCGCGATGATCGTGTTGCTGGCGGCCGACGGCACGGCGAACGCGGCGATCGCCGAGGAGCTGGGCATCTGCGTGGACACCGCGCGCAAGTGGCGAGCCCGGTTCGCCGGCAAGGGCATCGAGGGCCTCGCCGATGCACCGCGCCCGGGACGCCCACCGATCTACACCGGCGCTGATCGGGCCAAAGTCACCGCCTGGGCGTGCGCGCTGCCCGCCGAACACGATGTGCCACTGTCGCGGTGGAGTGCTGCGGAACTGGCCGCCCAGCTGCGCCGCGACGGCATCACGGCATCGGTGTCCACGGTGCGGCGCTGGCTGGACCACGATGCGCTCAAACCATGGCAGCACCGGTCGTGGATCTTCGTGCGCGACCCCGACTTCGAGGCCAAAGCCGCCGTTGTGCTCGAGTTGTACGCCCGCAGCTATCAGGGCACCGCACTGGGGGCCGATGAGTACGTGATCTCCGCCGACGAGAAACCCTCGATCCAGGCCCGCGACCGGTGCCACCGCACCGTGGCGACCCGGCCGGGCCACCCGATGCGGGTTAATCACGATTACCATCGCCGCGGCGCGCTGGCATATCTGGCCGCCTACGACGTGCACCAGGCCCGGGTATTCGGTCGCTGCGAGACCTCCACCGGCATCAAGGCGTTCACCCGGCTGGTCGACCAGGTCATGACCAGCCAGCCCTACGCGTCGGCCACGCGGGTGTTCTTCATCGTCGATAACGGCTCCTCTCACCGCGGCACCGCCGCGATCGACCGGCTCAGCGCCCGCTACCCGAATGCGGTCATGATCCACACCCCCGTGCACGCCTCCTGGCTCAACCAGGTCGAGATCTACTTCTCCATCGTCCAGCGGAAAGTGCTCACCCCCAACGACTTCCCCGACCTGGCCGCCATCGAGCAACGCCTGGCAGCATTCCAGGACTGCTACACCAGCGCCGCCGAACCATTCCGCTGGCGATACACCAGCGCCGACCTCCACCAACAACTCACCAGGATCGACCACTACACCGCTGCCGCATGACCCCAGACGAATTAACGGGTAAGACCACTTAGGTAGCGCCGGATTGCGCTTCGAGCGCCAATGCCACAACGCGCAGGCGCTGGCGACGATGCTGCGGGACCATCCGAGTGTGCAAGCGGTGCGCTATCCGGGGCTTCCCACGGACCCCGCGCATCCCGTGGCCGCCGCGCAGATGCGTAGATTCGGTGGCCTGGCGTCTGTCGAACTGGCCGACGCCGCCGCCGTGCACGCCCTTGTGCGGAGGAGCGAGTTACTGATCGCGGCTACCAGCTTCGGCGGCATCCGCACCTCCGTCGATCGCCGTGCCCGCTGGGGAGACCTCGTGGAGGACGGATTCGCGCGCATCTCAGTAGGCATCGAGGACACCGATGACCTCCTTGCAGACGTCGAACGCGCTCTCGCCGGCCTGTGATTCCCACACCCACGCGTTAGGTTCGTCGTGTCGGTCGACGGCAGAAGGGATGAAGCTGCGGCGTGAGCGGAGGTCGTTGATGAGGATTCGGGCAGGAAGCGGCATTGTGCTTCACCACAGCGCAGTGTGATTGACGAGCGCATCGGCAACAA
>NZ_JBYCLE010000302.1:0-19119 GCF_057473765.1 Mycobacterium sp. TH-M106
TCATCGCGAATTGCCGTCGGTCTGCGCGTGCGGCCCGGCTGTGGTTCGAAGAGCCGTTGGTGGTCATCTGCGCTCCTGATGCGCTCCTGATGCGCTCGTGTCGCCGGTGTGGGTTGAGAACCGACACCTGCTGTAGGAACCCGCCGAACCTGTCGGATTTGAAGACGTGCGACCTGGGCTTTCTCAGTAACGTGTCGGACGCCGATTCTCACTAAGGTGTCGGATTCCTCGGCTGAGAGTCCTCAGAGTGGACCGCCGATGCGGCGCAGCTCGGGCGCCGGTTCAAACTACAGTCGGCGGCAGTGACCGGACGGCTGCGGCAACGTCTCGCCCGTCACGGCAGGCCGGGTCGATCTGAGCGACGATTGCTTGTCGGTGGGCAGCGCGATGATGGCAGAATGCAGGAACACCACGATCGCTGGGGCCATTGTTGCTGGTGGTTCTGGAGGTATTGTGAAGGTGCTACTAGGTGGAGGCGTAAATGAGCACACACGACGTCGTTCTGCCGGAGCCCGCGGTTACGGGAGATGACGGCGATTGGGACGAGAAGGCGAAGACCGCGATGGAGGCCTGGGAGTTGGGGCGCCGAACGATGATTCCGCGACCGCTGCGGCCGATCCCGGGCTCTCGGTTGGCGGAACGACAGGCATTTCCGCCGACGGCTTGAGCTATACGCCATTGTTTCGGGCGCAGCACGAAGCGCGGTACCGTCGGCAGTCTTTGATTCGTGCCTACCAGGAGGCCTACGGCTGCAACCTGGTGGTGTTCATTGACCAGATCTTGTCCGAGAGTGTCACTTACTTCGCTGAGCTGCTTGACGGGCTGGACGCCAGCCGGGATCTGCATCTGATGTTGTGTTCGCCGGGTGGTGACGGAGAGACGGCGATCCGTTTGGCTCGGATGGCTCAGGCCGCCAGTGCACGGTTTGTGGTGCTCGTTCCGGAGTCGGCAAAGAGCGCGGCGACGATCTTGGCATTAGGCGCTCATGAGGTGGTGATGGGCCCGACCTCGGATCTGGGACCGATTGATCCTCAGGTGTTGCTGCCTGATAGGGGTTTCGTAAGCGCGAAAGACATGATTGCCGCGGTGGATAAGGCCCTCGAGGATGTCGACAAGCGTCCCAACACCTACCCATTGCACGCGGCGATGCTCGGAGGGATCGATGCTCCGACCGTTCAATTCGCGCGTTCGGCGTTGAGTCGTACCGCCGATCTGGCAAAACAGGCGATCAGCAGCAACCCTGACCGCAGCGAGCAAGACGCGGCGGCCATGTGCGAGACGATAAACGAGCCACTGATCACCTCGCCGCATTCGCATGGTGCGTTGATCGGTGCGCACGAGGCAACGCAAGCTGGCTTGCCGACCACCGAACTGGATCCGCGTTCCGAGCAGTGGCGGCGGATCTGGAATTTGTGGACTCAATACTTCTCGCTGGGGCCGATCCACTTGCTGCGGGTGTACGAGGGAGAGCGGGCTTCCCAGCTGAGCCGGTATCAGCTGCCGAGCGCAACCTGACCGCCTGCTGCGGCTTGGAGCGGCGTTTGCGGCTAGACGACCGGCTCAGGTGAGCTCGTCGAACGGCCGGACGAATCAGGAGGTGACGCTCAAGACGCGTGACTCTTCTGCCCGTGCACCGGTGAACTTCCTGGTGCGGAGCACAGCGGCGGACCGGGCGACGTCGGCGGTACTGGCCGTAATGGGGCTTGCATGTGACCCAACGTCAGCTTCTACGGTCAAGGGCGTGACACACACCCAGCCCGAGAAGGCGGACGGATGGCGGGTCGGCCAACTTGCCGACCTGACCGGAGTGACGGTCCGCACCTTGCGTCACTACGACCAAACGGGTCTGTTGCGCCCGGCTGGTCAGACCGCCGGCGGGCACCGGCTTTACGGCCGCAACAACGTGCTCCGGCTCTACCGCGTCCTGGCGCTGCGTCGTCTTCGGTTCAGTCTGGCCGAGATCCGCTCGCTCCTCGACGACCCCCAGTGGGACCTCGCCTCGATGGTGGCTCGTCACGCGGAGGAGACCGACCGAGGTATCGCCGCAGCTGCCCGGTTGAGCGCGCATCTGCGAGCGATCGCCGGCGAGATCGCCGGCTCCGGCGACGCATCACCGGACACCCTGTTCGGGATCATGGAGGAGATGAGCATGTTGGACACGCCAATCCGCAGCACCACGACGCTGCTGGTCTACGACGACCTGACCGCGGCACATGCGTACCTTGTCGACACCTTCGGTCTAACCTCGGGCTCCCTGGAACTCGATCCTGACGGTCGGGCCGTGCACGGTGAGCTGTTCGCCGGGGACCAGTCGATCTGGCTGCATCCCAGCGGCAACGGCTACCGATCGCCGCGCGAACTCGGCGGCGTCAGCAGCATGATCGTCATCGCTGTCGACGACGCCGATGCCCACTACGCCTTTACCAAGGAACACGGGGCCGACCTCCTCGGGGCACCGGTGGATCAGCCCTACGGCGTGCGCGAGTACGGTGCGCGCGACTTCGAGGGCCATCTCTGGTACTTCCACAGCCCACTCGACTGAGCATGGTCACCGATACTGCCGCCCGACAGTTGGCGCTGGCCCTGCCCGAGGCCGTCGAACAAGACCACCACGGGTTCCCGTCGTTCCGGGTAGCCGGACGGATCTTCGCCACCCTGCCCAGCTCCGACCGCCTGCGCGCCATGCTCGATGAACACGGCATCCGCTCCGCCGCCGCGAACTGGCCGGAGTCGTGCCGCGAGTTCTACTGGGGCAAGCGCCTCGCGTGTGTCGAGATCGACCTCGGCCACGCCGACGAGTCGCTCGTCCGCGACCTCCTCGCGGAGGCATGGGACCACAAGAAGCCCCGCCGCCTGTAGATCGACCGCTGGGGTCCCCATCCACAGGTCTTGAATATTCCTCGTCGCCCACCTCGACCAGGGTCAACGAGTACAGGCGTCGCAACGGCTCATCAACCGCGACATCGAGAAAACGAGTGGCCCTACCGTCCCGTCGCTATTACCGTGCCCACTATGAATCTGGATGCGATTGCCTTCGGCCAGCAGTGGGTTCAGGCATGGAACGGCCATGACGTGGATGCCGTTCTCCAGCACTTTCACGATGAGGTGGTGTTCACATCACCGGTTGCCGGCAAGCTTCTGCCGGATACCCAAGGGACGCTTCGCGGGAAGACGGCGTTGCGCCACTACTGGACCACGGCCGTGCAACGCATTCCTGAGCTTCACTTTGTGGTCGAAGGTGTCTACCAGGGGATCGACACTCTGGTTATCACCTATCGCAACCAGAACAACGGTCTCGTCAACGAGGTCCTGAAGTTCAACGATGACGGCCTAGTCATCGAGGGGCACGGAACGTATCTCATTTCGAAGTCAGCAGACACTGCTGCGCAGGCGCGAGTTGCCGAAATTCGCGAGTAAATTTGGCCAGCTGCTGCGCCACGACCAGCGCACGAGCATTCGAGAGGTGCCCACAAAGGTGTCAGGAACTTCACCGCAAGCTGATGTTGCCACGGCCGAAGCTATCGGCCAGCGCAATGAATACGTGCTGACCAAAGACTGGCCCAGGGAGCACGAGCGGCTGAGCTTGCTTGAGGACACCGTCGATACCTTCAGCATGGCCGCCATTCGAGGCGCGGGATTCAGCCGGGGCTTTCGCTGTCTTGAGATCGGAGCCGGATCTGGCTCCATCGCTAGCTGGCTCGCGCGCGAGACAGGCGACCCAGCGCTGGTAACTACGACCGACATCGATCCCCGGCTGCTTGAGCCGCTTGAAGATGTGGGCATCCGGGTGCTTCAGCACGATGTGGTCACCGACGAATTTCCTGCTGGTTCCTTCGATATCATCCACGCGCGGGCTGTCCTTGAGCACGTCGCGCAACGCGAGCAAGTCCTCGACCGAATCGTTCCGTGGCTGGCGCCCGAGGGCATCCTGGTGGTCGTGGACTGTGCATCGTTTCCGATATCCAGTAGCCAGAATCCGACCTTCCGTAGGGCGATCCAGGCGTATGTCGATGTGCTTGCCCTGACCGGCACCGACTACGAGTGGGCCCGCACCTTTCCTGAGCCGTTACAACGCCATGGATACCGAGACATCGGAGTCTCGGCGATAGTGCCGACAGTGCAGGGCGCTACGCCGATGGCGGAGTTCTGGAGTTTAAGCCTGGAAATCGTGCGACCTCGCTTGCTCGCTGCCAAGTTGATGGACGACGAGGAGATCAACCAGGCGCAACGTCTGCTGGCTGATCCCAAGTTCTTTGATCTTGGACCGGGATTTTTGGCGGCCTGGGGACGGCGCCCACAGTAAGGACGGAACCGTTGGACGGCGGATGGATGCACGACCTACGACTCGTGTCATGCCCGTGCTGTCGGGTGAGCAGAGATGATCGCCGGTAACGGCGACCTGCCGCAGGCTTACGTCAGCGGCCTCGTCACCCGGTTCTATCACCAGCTTTGGAACGAATGGGACGACGCAGCGGTGGACGACACGTTAGCGTCGGACGTCACGTTTCGGGGCTCACTTGGCCAGGCGACCGTAGGACGCGATGGGTGGCGTCGTTACCGTGACCAGATCCGCCGCGGTGCGCCGGATTTCCATAACGAGCTGCTCGACCTGGTTGCGATCGATAATCGGGCGGCGGCTCGACTTCGGTTCACCGGCACGCACCGCGGGACGCTGCTTGATATCCCGGCGACCGGCCGTGGCTTCGCCTACAGCGGCGCCGCCTTCTTCACCGTTGCCGATGGCCTGATCAGCGACATTTGGGTGATTGGCGACCTGGATACGCTACGACGACAGCTGAGGTGACAGGGGAGAAGCTGGTTCAATGCCCGACAACGTGATGCCGTCCGCGGTTCCCGATCCGACCGTGCTTTACCGGGTGCGTGACGGTGTCTATGCCGGCGACTTGTTGATCGCCGCCGTGGTCGACCTGGACTTGTTCACCTGGTTGAACACCCATGGGCCGCTGCGTGCCGGCGAGTTGGTGGCCGCGATGGGGCTCGCGGAGCGTCCGGTCGATGTTCTGCTGACGTACTGTGCCGCCCTTGGCCTGATTGATCGCGGCGTCGCCGATGGTGACCGGCTTGAGATCACCGAGCTCGCGCGCCAGCACCTGGTCGCCGAGTCGCCGTTTGAACTGCGCTCCTACTATGCCTCGTTGGCCGAACGGCCCGCTGTCGCCGAGTTCGGGCGAGTGTTACGCACGGGCGAACAGATCGCTTGGGCCAGCGCACCCACCGGCCAGCAGCCCGAAGTGAAAGGCGCTGCTGGAGCCGAGGCTGATTGGTCGACGCGGTTGGCCGATAGCCGGTTTGCAGCGGGCTACACCGCGGCCATGGATGCCCGCGCGGCCTTTCTCGGCCCCGCCCTTGCCCACGCGATCGGCGACCTGCCGATCGAAGCGCTGCTCGATGTCGGCGGAAGCTCGGGCAGTTACGCCGCCGCGATAATCGCTGGCCGCCCCGACGCTGCCGCGGCGGTGTTTGAACGCGCACCGGTCGACGCGGCGGCCCGGACTCTGCTGCACGAGCGGGGGTGCAGCGACAGAGTTTCGGTGATCACCGGGGACATGTTCACCGATCCACTGCCCGACGGTTTCGACGTTCACCTGTACTCACACGTCTTGCACGACTGGGACACCGAGCGGGTCGAGCACGTGTTTGCGTCCTCGTTTGCCGCCTTACCCGCCGACGGCTGGTTCCT
This sequence comes from Mycobacterium sp. TH-M106, assembly GCF_057473765.1. Lineage (NCBI taxonomy): Bacteria > Bacillati > Actinomycetota > Actinomycetes > Mycobacteriales > Mycobacteriaceae > Mycobacterium > Mycobacterium sp. TH-M106. The sequence continues at coordinate 5,702 of NZ_JBYCLE010000302.1, forward strand.
CGATCACGACACCCACATCGACGCCGACAAGCGAGGCCCGCTCCCGGTGGCCGAGTATTCCGCGCTGCTGATGCATTCCACGCCCGGGAAATGCTGGTCGACAGCCGAGCTTGCGGAAATCGCCGGAGGTGTGGGGTTCGTCGACATCACCCACGCCCCGACAGCCGCCGACCGTGGTGTGCTTCGTGCTCGCAAACCCGCTTCGTAGCACGGACGTCGGCAACACGGCCGTTGCCAGACGGACCGTGTCGCAACCTGCGACGATGAGGGAATGATCGAGCGGTGCGAGGAGTGTGGTTTCAGCTACGACCTCGATCGAGCCGGTGCGGTCCCCGCGGATCTGCATGAGCGGGTCGCCGAGATCGCGGCGATCCTGCGCGGCGGTGACACGGATCTGCGGATCAGGCGGCAGCCCGCCGTATGGTCACCGCTGGAGTACGGGTGTCATCTGCGCGACATGCTGCTGGTACAGCGGGAGCGGGTCCTGGCGGCCCGCCGGATGGATAGACTCGACTGCTCGCCGATGGGGCGCGATGAGCGGGTCGAGCACGACGGCTATGCCGAACAAGAACCTGGGGATGTGGCTCGCCAACTTGCCGATGCTGCGCAGCTGCTCGGCCATGTACTCGACCTATTGGGCGCTGACGATTTGGACCGCACCGTTGTCTATCACTACCCACAAACCCGGGAACGCTCGTTGCGGTGGGTCGCGATGCACACCCTGCACGAGGCGCAGCACCACCTCCTCGACATTTGCCGGCAGACGACAACCGCCGAGTGTTAACCGGTGTTGATCTCGGGTTCGGACACGCCGTGGACCTGACGCTTCATCGCCGCTCATCCGAACGCATCGAGCCTCTACTTTCGCGGTCAGGCCAGTCAGACGGTCACTCTGACCGCCGGGTCGCATGTCACTGGGAAGTTCACTGAATTGGCGATGAAGCAGGCATCGTGGGCGTCGGCATGCAACGCGAGCGCCTTGTCCACCATCTCTGCTGCGACAACCTGCACATGCGGCTGCAGGACGGCCGCGGTGAAGTGCCCGCCCTCGGCGGTTTCGGTCATCGTGGCGACCGGGCGATCCACGTAGGAGGTGACGACCACGCCGTGGACTGCGCACAGGTGTAGGTACCAGAGCAGGTGGCACTGGGAGAGGGAGGCCAGCAGCAGTTGCTCGGGGTTCCACCGGGTGGGATCACCGCGGAAGGCGGGGTCGGAGGAGCCGAGGATCGTTGGACACCCCTCGGCGATCACCTCGTGCGCTCGTCCGTACGCGCGGTAGTTGCTGGTCCCGGTGCCACGGTTGCCGGTCCAGCAGACCTCGACGGTGTACGTGTGCTCGCTGGACATCGATCTAGTTGGTCCCCTTTGCGCTGGAACAGATTCCATTCAGCCCTCGACCTTCAGCTCTGTGAGGTGAGACCTTCGCCCCTCACTGACGAGTGCGTCTGTACGGCACGCACAATGGCGTCTGCTGAGCGGTCCACGTCGTCGTCCGTGGTGGCCCAGTTGGTAATTGATACCCGCAGAACATAGTGCCCGCGCCAGGTAGTGCCGCTCAGCCAGCAGGTCCCGTCGCGCTGTATGGCAGCGACCGCGGCCCGGTTGACGTCATCGCCGCCCGGCAGCCGTACCAGCACCTGGCTGAGCACGACGTCGTTAAGGACCGTAGCGCCGGGAATCGCCGCCAACCGTTCGTCCAGGCGGCGGGCTTGCGCGCAGTTGCGTTCGATCATTTCGGCGACACCGCTGCGCCCCAGCGATCGGAGAGCCGCATAGACGGGCACGGCACGGGCACGGCGCGAAGCCTCGGGCACGAAATTGGTGTTGTCACGCTCACCGGGATCAACCACAAAATAGGGACCCGCCAGTCTCATCGCCGCGACATGAGTCTCGGGGTCGGCGACGATCGCCATGCCTGCGTCGTAGGGCACGTTAGGCCACTTATGGGCGTCCACGGCCCAGGAGTCGGCCCGCTCTGCACCCCGGGTCAGGTGTCGGGTGGCCGGTGCCGCGGCCGCCCACAGGCCGAACGCGCCGTCGATGTGCAGCCAGGCGTTGTGGGCCGTGCAGGCGTCGGCGATCGGCTCGAAGGAGTCGAATGCACCGGTGGCCACGTTCCCGGCCTGAGCGCACACGATCGTCGGCCCGTCGGCGGCGGCCAGTGCGTCGCGCAGCGCGTCGGGCTGCATCCTGCCTTGGTCGTCGGCAACGATGCGGATGGTCTTGTTGGCGCCGAGTCCCAGCAGGCGCAGGGCGGTGTCGATCGTGGCATGGGCGTGCTGGCCGCACAGGACACGCACCGGTGGTGCACCGATAAGGCCGTCGTTTTCGACGTCCCAGCCGACTCGGGCCAGAACGGCGTGGCGGGCGGCGGCCAAACAGGTGGTGTTGGCGCCTTGACTACCGGTGACGAACCCAACGCTGGCCGTGGCGGGCAGACCCAGCAACTCCAGAGTCCATGCGGAGGTGACCTCTTCGATGGCTGCGGCCGCTGGCGACATCGCGTGGAAGGCGGCGTTTTGATCCCAGGCCGAGACCATCCAGTCCGCGGCCACCGCGACAGGCAGCGTGGCGGCGGTGACGAACCCGAAGTAGCGCGGCCCGGCGCTGGCAACAACACCAGGATCGGCGCCGGCCGCCAAAGCATCGATGACCGCGGTCGGGTCCTCGCCGTCATCCTGCAGCGGTCCGCCAAGCATCCTGCGGACGCCACCCGCATCGACACGGGCAGCCACCGGGCGTTGATCGAGGGCGTTGAGGAACTCGTGCGCATAGCGCGCGGCGGCGGCCAGGCCAGCGGTGCGATCACGCATAGGCAAAACCTTAGGGCACACTCACGGCCACAGCAGGGTGCGATCCCATCCGCCGTCGACGCGGTGATAACGGAGGCGCTGGTGTCGGCGATCGGTGGAGCCCTGCCAGAATTCCACTTCGCTGGGCTGGACCGCATACGAGATCCATTCGGCTGGAGCAAGGTTGGGATCATCGTCCAGCTTACGATGGGCCTTGGCGATCTCGGTGTCGAGTTCGGTGACGTCGTGCAGGGGCTCGCTTTGTCGCAAAGTCAAGGCCATCGCCCGTGACTCCAGCGGGCGCGCGCGAAAGTCTGCGCGGCTTGCTTTTGTCCCGTCGCTGACGACGGCACCGACGATACGCACCTGGCGGACCATGGCAGGCCAGTAGAAGGTCAGCGCCGCAGCAGAGTGTGCGTCAAGGTCGCGGCCCTTTTGGCTGACCGAACTCACCGCGAAGTGCCATCCGACGTTATCGACAGCTTTCAAGATCAGAACACGTGCTCGCGGCACCCCCTGCACGTCGATCGTTGAGATGGTCATCGCGTGCGGCTCCGGCACGCCGGCAGCCACGGCCTGCTGCAGCCACGTCACGAACAGCGCGACAGGATCAGCAGGAGCCGCGTCGGTGTCGAAGTTTGGGCCGGCCCCAGACAGCACGGGCAGTGTCCGCAAGTACGCCCGGCCGCCGTCATCATCAGACCACAGCTGGGTTGACACGCTCAACGCCTCCCTCTTGCCGGCACGAGCCCCACGGTAGCCGGGTGTAGGAGGCACGTTAGACGATTTGGGTCGGCGGCCCGTCGTGATCGTCGATGCCGGGCAGGTCGAGCTGCATCCGGGCGACATCGTGCCAGCGTCCGTGTTTCCAGCCGACTCGCCGGTAGAGGCCAACCTCCTCGAATCCGAACGATCGATGAAAGGCGATGCTGGCCTGGTTGGGTTGGGTAATGCCGGCGAAGGCGCGCCGATAGCCCCGCTCGGCGAGTCGACGCAGAAGGTGGGTGTAGAGCTTGCGGCCGCCGCCGCGGCGGTAGTGGTGGTCCGCGATGTAGACACTCGTCTCAACCGACCAGCGGTAGGCGGCGCGGGGATTGAATGCGTGCGCGTAGGCGTAACCGCGGACTTCACCCTCCTGTTCGAGGACAAGCCATTCGTGGGTGTCGCGGGCCGCGGCGATTCGCGCTGCCATCTGCTCGACGGTCGGCACTTCGGTTTCGAACGTGATCGCGGTGTCCTCGATATACGGGCGATAGATCGCAACGCAGGCTGACGCATCACCCGTCGACGCTGGCCGCACAGAGTTGCCTTTCTCCACGCAACGAAGTACAGCACCGCAATGGCCGTGGCGCCTACAGCACCCCCTCCGAAGCCGGAGTGGCAGGTCGAGAACAACGTCGAGTGCACCGAAGTGGCCGTGGAGTTATCGATCTGGTGTACTGGACCACCGGGTGGCTGCGTTGGCTGCCGTGGTTGAGCATCGCGGATGTCGAACTGCGGTTTCTCACGCTCAGGTATGCAACTCGCCGCTATATGCGGTGACAGCGTGACCGCTGATGACGACGTGGTCGCCGTCGCATCGGATGTGCACCAGCCCGCCGCGCCGAGACGCTTGTTCGGCGAGGAGTTCATTGGTGGCCAGTTGCTCGCACCAAAAATTCGCGAGGGTGCAGTGCGCCGATCCGGTTACCGGGTCTTCGGCGATTCCGGCGCGCGGCGCGAAGACGCGGCTGACGATGTCTGTTGTTCCGTCGCCGGCGGCGGTGACGATCACCGCGCGGGCCGCCACGTCGGTCAACACCGTTACATCAGGGGTCAGCGCACGAACCTCAGCGGCCGATGCGACTTCCACCAGCACATCGGTGCGCCCCCGCCACACCGAGCGTGGTGCGATGCCCGGTAGTCCGGCCAGCAACGCAGCGGTCGCCGATTCGGGGCGCACCGGGTCCGCGGGGAACCACATGCTGATAGTGCCGTTGGGGCGACGACGCAACGCATTACGCCGCCTTTGGTCTGAAAGGTTTGGTCACCGCCGAGGATGTGCGCGCTGGCCAAGGTGGCGTGTCCACACAGCGACAACTCGGTGGACGGGCTGAACCAGCGCAGCCCTGTCACGCGGTGGTCCCCTGACAGATCCACAAACGCCGTTGCGGGGTGATTGAATTCGGCGGCGACGGTCTGCATCCAGGCTGCGTCGGAAGGTCGGTCGAGCAAGACGACCCCGGCAGGATTACCCCGGAACATCTCCTGGGTGAACGCATCAACGATGAACGCCCGCACCGCTGCCCCCTCACTTGCCAGCCATGACGATGGTGACGATACGTCAGATCCACATTCGGGACGTGTGCCCCCGCCGTGGACGCTATGCCGGTGGCGGGCCTGAAACGGTCCAGCGGCGGTAGGCGTCCATGTCGACGTTGCTGCCGCACACGATGGTGACCACGTGTCGGCCCGCGAAGCGGTCGCGGTCTTCGAGGATGGCTGCAATGCCGAGCGCGGCCGACGGTTCGACGACGAGGCCAGCGTGGTCGAGGAGCATCCGCATCCCGACGAGGATCGATGCTTCGGAGACCAAGACGGCGTCGTCGGCGACCAGCAGCAGGTCGTCAAGGACGGCCGGAATCGGGCACCGGCCGGCGACAGCGTCGGCGATGGTGTCCGTGGTGTCGGTGGTGACCACGTGCCGCTGGCGCCACGAGTCTGTCATCGCCGGTGCGCCGGCCGGCTGAACGGTGATCACCTCGACATCGGGCGCAAAAGCCTTGAGAACGTGCCCGACACCGGTCGCGAGCGCCCCGCCACCCAAAGCGATCAGGACGACGTCGCACGACGACGCGGCCTCCACCAGTTCCAGGCCAATGGTCGCCGCGCCCTCGCAGGTTTCGATGTCCAAGCTGTCTTCGAGCAGCCGGATGCCGTCCTGCCGTTCGATGACGGCCGCTCGCGTACGGGCCGTCTCGTGATCGCCGTCCACCAACTCCAGTCTGGCGCCCAGTGCGCGGATGCGATCGAGTTTGACCGCCGGTGCAAACCGGGATGCCACGATGGTGACGTCGAGGCCCCTGCTGCCGCCAGACCACGCGAGCCCTTGGCCGAGGTTGCCGGCGCTGGCACACACCACGGCGGGTGAGCCGTTATCGGCGAGCATGCTGGCGGCGACCTCGGTGCCGCGCGCCTTGAAGCTGCCGACCGGATTCGCTGTTTCGAGCTTGATGCTCACCGCGCAGCCGAGGTTTCGTCCCAGAGGCTCGCAGCGATACAGCGGCGTATCGAGGAAAACCGGATCGATGACTCGGCGAGCCGCCTGGATTCGAGCAGTGTCGAGGCGAGTCTGCTGCACAACACAGCAGCGTAGCTTTAACGCCGCTGTTCCACATGGCACCAGGGCCGTCGGGGAGGATGGTCGTTGACCACCCCGCTCACACGGACGTTATCCGCCGCGCTGTGCATCAACGCGACATACAGCGGCGAGTGGTGCCCTCGTTCAAGAGCTTGTCCGTGCCGGTCGATCCGGTCGGCCAATGCTTCCATGCAGACCATCCTCCCTGGAATACCGCTGCCCCGTATGCCATACGACTTTGTCACCCACCGGTAGCGCAGGCGGTTTCCACCGCGATCTTGCCGGCCCGCGCCACCGTCGCGACCTGGGGCGGGCCGGTAAAACATTCGACCGTTCGCGTACGCCAACCCAAGAAGCGGATACGCTAGCGTTGCAGTCGTGTTGGACATCGTGATGTTGGACTCGACCGACCTCGACGCGCTCGACCGTGCGACGCAGTCGTTCTCGCAGGTTCTCGGGTCACTCGATGTCGCCGCCTTTGATCGTCCCACCGCTTGCGGTGACTGGACGGTCAAGGACGTTGCTAATCATGTCTGCGGTGGAGCGCTGCGATACGCCCATTACCTGCGAGGCGGCATGCCGGACGAGATCGCCTGGACCCGTACAGCCGATAACGTCGGCGACGATCCACGCGCTACTCACGACAACTTGTCCGCCGAGCTGCGAACGCTGTTCGCCCAACCTGGTGCCGGTTCGATCCGCGCGTATCACCCGATGCAGACCGTCAGTGGCGGCGTGCTGCTGCGGATGCGGGTCGCGGAACTCGCGGTGCATGCTTGGGACATTGCAAGCACCCTCGATGCCACATCAACGATCGACAACGATATTGCTGCGTACATTCTCGATCGCGCGGCCTCGATTCTGCAGGCACAGCGCGAACATGGATACTTCGCGGACGTTGAACCAGCGAATCCGGACGCTCCCGCCCCGGCCCGGCTGCTGGCACTCACGGGAAGGTCTATGCCCTGACAATCACACGGGCCACCCAGCAGTCTCACGGCCCGATCCACAACATTTGACAATTCCTTCAATGATCGGCGCGGAGGTCTGTCCGGGGCAGGACCCATCGAGCTCAGTCGCCCGCCAGCACATCGGGCCAAAGGTTTCGGTCGTGGCCGAGTGTGTGGTGAGCGCGGGCAACGATGTGCGACTCTCGTGATCGATCGTGGAACGACGTTCCCGGGGTCCCATCGGCCAGTCCGTCGTGGATCTCGATGACCTGGCCAAGCCTGACGCCGCGGGTCCCGTCGCTTCGAAGCCGGCGTGCGGCGAGAATGGGTTTCGCTATCGCCCAACCGCGGATTTCTTCTTCTACCTCGTTGAGTAGTTGAGCCGTTGAGAGCGGGCGGGTGTCCCGCGATTGGAGCTTCAGTACCGTCACCGTAACCAGGTCTTGCAGTTTCGCCCGCCTGTAGGCGGGCGGGCCAACGGCAACCTGATCGCAGGCCCCGGTTGGGTTCACCCTGGCTATTCAAGGCGGCTGCCACGTCAGAGGACCGCTGGGGCGCAACGCATTCGCAGCGGTCATAAACGCGTAGGCATTCTGAAAGATCTCATTGTGGTCATTGTCGATGTCGGCGCGCTTTGTGGGCCAGTCGTTGTATTGCCCGGCAGGCAGCGCGTACGGGGCAGCCGCATAGCGGATATCACCGCCGGTGAAGAGTTCCCAGTAGCGGCGGACAACGTCGTGGAACTGCCCACCGCCACAGGTGCGACCGTCGGCACCGGCACGTTTCAGTGCTCGCACTAGTCGCCGCGGATCGTCGGCGATGATGCGTCGCTGCTGGTAGTCGATCGGGGTTTGGTTGCGGCGCAGCTGCTCATTCAGATCCGTCAACGCAGCAAGGGCTTCCGGCCACAGTCCGTCGCGAACGACTCGTCGCCAGTACTGCGTTACCGGAACCGCGATGCCCTTCGGCAGGCCGAGGTCGAGAGCAATGATCGCCCACGGGCGGGTGTCGCCGATCTTGGCCAGCGCCGTTGCTTGGGCCGCAGCAGCCAAGGTGGTGTCGTCATCGGTGCCGGTCCACACGGTGCCAGGCCAGAGAACTTGGGGGATCCATGTGGAGTCGAGCTCAGCAAGCTCGGAGTGGTGTTCGGGGAGCCGTAGCCAGGTGCGGTCATCATTTTCACGGATCGGATAGCGAGGGTGGCGATTGCCGCAGTCGAACGTGAGTTGGGCGGCCGGACTGAGCGTCGCGCGGACGGAGCCCAGACGTATCGCGGCGAGCAGCGGATTGCGCCGGCGGCGCAGCAGCACGTTGTCGGGGCCGACGGGAGTGACGGGTCCGGCGGGGTTCAGTAGGCCGACAGCATCCGCTTGCTGCGCGGCGACCGTCGCCGAGGTGGAGGAGAGCACCTGGCCGGCGTTGCGCAGCGCACGCACCAAGGCGGTGCGATCGTAGGTGTCTTCGAACAGGGTCAAGATCCTGATGGATTCGTCGACGAGTTGGCATAGGGCGTCGAAGGCGATCGTTGCGGTGGCCTCGATACCGACAACGCGCAGCAGGCTGGCGGGGTCGTGCACATACTGCTGCCAGAGCCGAAACGCCAGTTTGTGGGTACTGACCGCCTCAGTGTCCATGCCGAATGGATTGATCGTTCGCAGGTCGAAGTTGCAGCGGCACCCGCGCCGCATGCGACCACTAGGACGACGCGGCCGGTTGGGGCAACGGTAGAGCCGAGCATCGGGTTGCTGCGACAGCCACGACACCGTCGACCAGGGCTGCTCACCACATCTCGGACAGGAGCGCACGAGCAAGCACGCGTGCCGGTCACAGGCAACTGCCAACATGCTTGACCATTCGCGCTTCCAGTGCGGCTCGGGCACCGCCAAACACAGGGGACAAAACCCGCTCCCCACCGGTAGTGGCCGCCTAACCCCGTGATACCGGGCCAGGTAGTCAACGACGGCAGCATTGGGCGCCATCTCGGCCGCGGCCGTGATCGCGTCGGATTCCGGGCAGCCAAGGCTGGCCGCGAGGAGGGCGGCGTGCCGGCGAACTAACAGCGTGACCTGGCCTGGCCGCCGTAGGTGGGCTCGGGCCCCGGCTTCAGCAATCAACTCCCCCGGGGTGATGCCGTACCGTTTGGCCGCTCTCGTCAACCAAGACTCGATCGTCTCGTCGACGCGGATCGCGACTGCGATGGGCCAGCGATCGATGTCATAGCCGGCTGGCACCGCCCGAAGTGGGTGGCCCCGGCCCGGCGGCTTAGGCCGTTGAGCTGCTGCTGATCTGGGCCGCATTGTCGATTGTTGTTGCCGCGATCAGTTCATCGGTGATGTTTTCGACGCCGGTGGTGATCGCCAAGTAGCTGACGCGGTCGAGAAGGTTGGTCAGGGAGGCGATTCTTCCTTGGGTTCGCCGGTGCAGCTCTTTGGCGTGATCGACCAGCATGCCTGGCTTGGCGTCGGCAAGCTTGATGTGCCTTTCGAACGCGCCAAGCAAGCTGACCCAGCCGCGGAAGCCCGCGTCGGTGTCGACCGCGAACGGCGCGACCGGACACCGTGTGGCGCGGCGGCTGGTTTGCGCGTAAGCGGCTTGCTCTCCGATGAGTCCCTCGTCGAAGAACCGCTTTTCGCGCAGCTTCACTCCTACGTACACGAAGGTGACCGCCATCTCGTTCGCCAGCCCCTTGAGGTGGTTAGACACTTCTGCGCCGTTACGGTGGCGGAAGTCGATGAAGTGCAAGTCGTCGACCACGATCAACCTCGTCGCGCACGAGGTCACGCAGTCAACGGCCAGGGCACCCAGTTTCGAGGTCGAGGCTCGGTCGACGGCGGGATGTCCATAGAACCGCAGGATCTGTTGGTTGAGCCCCTTGAGCGTGATTCCGGCGCTGAGCGAAACGAAGGCCACCGGCAGACGCTGGTGGCCTTCGGGTGTTTTCGGTCCGTGGCGCCGGTAGACGGCGCGGTGGAAATCTCGCGCGTACCGGGTGGCGATCGTTGTTTTGCCCAACCCGGGCTCAGCGTCGATCACCACCGAACCGCGCAGGCGGTCACCGTCGCGTCGATTGGAGGACATGACCTGGTCGATGATGCCGTAGGCGGCCTTGAGCTGTGCGGTCTTCACCGTCGGAAGGTTCGCGTTCCACACCATCCGCGCCTCGTTGTAGTCCTCCTGATGATCACCGGCGAGCGCGTCCATTTGGCGGCGATCCAAGACTTCGAAGTCGTCACGAGGCCCCGAACTCGCGAACGCGTTCCAACCTTGCTTGCGGGACAACTGATAGTGGGCACTGCCGTTCTTGGTCAACCATCTGGCCCACCGGTTCGTCATTCGTGGAAAACCTCGAAGGTGTCTTCGTCGGGGTGCTCGTCGTAGTACCGGTCGAACACATCGAGGTCGTCGACAACGTCGCCCAAGGCTGCTGCTTTCGGCAACCGCGCTACAAGGTCGATCACCGTCGGAAGTGATGATGCATCCCGAGCCTCTTGCGGCGGTAGGGGATCCTCGGCCTTCCCAGCCAGATCGGACACGCGCTGACTGCACAATCGGCGGGCAAGCGCCTTGTCCCGACGGCTCAGAACCTCATCGCGGCCCCACCGGCCCAGCAGGTCGTGGACCGCGCTCGATGGATCCACGTGCCGATTGGTGCGGACACTGACGCGTTTGGCGTAGTCGGCGCAGTCCTGGCTGAACGGGGCATCGAGGCCGTGTGCGTGTTCCCATTCGAGCCGACACCACTGATCGGTGTCGGGATTGCGGAAATACGCGAAGCGGACGTCGCTCGTGTCGATCGAGATCGGCCACAGCCCAGCGTGCGTTCCTTGGTAGGGCGATTTCTGGTTCCGAAACCCATTGAGCCCCTCACCGTTATAGCGTTGGCCGTTGACTTCGACGCCGGTGCGCTGGATCGTCCTCCACTCGACCTGGAGGAACTCGTACACCAGCTCGGCTCTTGCTGGAAGGGTCAACGACCCACTCCGAGCCAGCCCAATCTCGAACATCTCGACCGGAGAGAAGCGCTCTCGCGGCATACTCGGGATGCACAGTCCGTCGTGTTTGGTGTGGTGATAGACCGAACCGATCCATTCGCGGATGATCTGTTCAAGCTCGCCGACGTAGTAGAACGCCTTGCTCTCCACATCGGCACCGCGGGAGTAGACATCAGGACCCTTGTAGGCCGGCAGGTGTTGTAGCAGCGACTCCCGCAGTGTGCGGAAAAACCGTTCGACCATTGGCTTGTCAGTGGGCTTTCGAGCGATTGCCGGCTGAACCGAAATCCCCAGCCGAGCGCAGGCGCCGAGCACGTGTTCCGAAAGGTACTGCTTACCGTGGTCTACAACGATGGTCTCGGGTAGGCAACTCGAAACGATGGCAGGGCCTTCCGGTGTGTTGCCCGCCGACGGACCGGATTCGATGACCAAGTTGTGGGGAATGCCGTGGAACGGCCATGCGTGCACGTCGTCACTGACCGGATTTGAGGGTGGTGTGACCGCCTGGTAGAGAACGTCCGCGACGTCACGCGCCTTAGTCGACAACGGCGTGAGTTGCATGCCAACTACGCAACGAGTGAAGACGTCCATCGCGATGGTCAACTCCACCGGCACCCACCGTAGTGTCACTGGCTCCATCGCGAAAACATCGAGGGGCGTCGTATCCAAAACCGTGAACTCGCCTGGTCGGGTCGCGCTCAGACGACCGTATACCCCGGCTGGGAGGTTGGCGACGGATCGCCGATTCTTGGCGCTCCCGAATGCGTGGCGCCCCTTCGACAACGCCTCCAAGCGCCGCCGTGCGGTCGACGCTGATGGGATGCGCACCTCTCCGATTCCGTACTCCGCGTCCAACCTGCGGTTGATCTTGTCGATCACCACGTTCCTGGTGGGGGTTGAGGCCGTGACCAGTTCGTCGAGGATGCACTCGCACATCGCGTCCCACCGTGGGTCGACGGTGGACTGGCGCTTCTGCAGCAGCCGGCTATCAGCGATCCCCGCGATACCTGACGTCCTGTAGCCGGCCACCCAGCGTTCGATTGTGCGCTCAGATACCCGCAGCTCGGCCGCTTTCTCGCGGTACGCATCGCCCGCGGATTTCTCTCCAGCGGAGATGGCCGCCTGGGCCTCGCGGATGTGGCCCGCCCGTACCTCTAACGCCTCGCGCTGCTTGGCGTTGAGCGATCCGAGGATCACCGGAATCAGCTCATCGTCGGAGTCGTGGGGCTCGGGATCGCGGACGATGCCGCCTTCGGCGCAGAGGCGCTCGAAAGGAACTCGCGTTGCAGTCCGATCAGACATCAGCTCAACCCCACGCGCATCGATGCGGTGCACACGCCACAACGCGCCTTCGAACCACAACTCGGTGCCGACCGCCAGCTCGAACCGCCCAGGGCTACTCATGCGGCCGCACCGCCGAATGTGACGATCGACTTACCCGACAGCGGGATGCGCAAGTCCGTACTCCACTTGGAAAGCCAAAGCTGTTCCAGCAACGCCGTCATCGCCGCCGAGCGATCAACGGTGTTTCCCTGCAGGGATCCGGTAAGGATTTCGTCGATCGTCATACCACCTGAAGCGACTGCGGAGATGCGCTCTGATGCGACACGATCGACGAATCTGGAGCGCTTCGCCATGCTCAGAAAGCGCACGTTCGTCAGCTCCGTGTGATCGGCGCCTGACCACACTTCGTACCGCCAACCACGCCGTCGGCAGAGGCGGTCGGTCCATTTGAGAACGTCGATCGCCTTGGGTTTCTTCAGCAGCCATTCGGCCTTCACGTCGACGACGGTGAACGTGCCGCCCCGATGCTGCAACAAGATGTCCGGTACGTGGCGACGGAACTCATGCCCGTCCAAGCCGCGCATCCAGAAAGGCTGAGCAGCGATCCAATGTACGTCCGGGCAGAAATCGGCGAGCAGAAGCCGGTCGCGCTCGAGGAGGCTCTCATAGACCAAGTGCTCTTGAGTCGTCGACGACCAGTACAACCCCGAATAGTTCCGCTGCCCCGCCCTTGAAACCGGTATACGAACAGGCAACCCCTGCACCACACGGGCGGGATCGACACGGTCGAAGCCAACCGTGACGGCCTCACCGTCGCCGGAGATGTAGCTGACCTCGGCTGTCGCGCTCTGGGCGGATGCCACAACTTCACTGTGCCCGACGCCGACAAGTTAGCGGCGTACCGACACGCTTCCGACAGCTAAATGAGAATCCGACACGACACGCGGGTTCCTACACCGCCTGTAGGAACTCGCCGAACATGTCGGATTTGACGCTCGGCGACCTGGGTTTTCACAGCAGGGTGTCGGACGCTGGTTCTCCCGAAGGTGTCGGAATC
>NZ_JBYCLE010000303.1:0-6795 GCF_057473765.1 Mycobacterium sp. TH-M106
GTCGCCACGGACCTCAACTCGCACATTCTTCGACCAGTCGGTAGTAGTCTGCATCTGACAGGTGCACTCCCATCTTGGATAACGGAACCTCGAACACGCCGATTATCCTTGCGGCAGTGCACCTTTCACGTTAACGACACCCATCAACACCGAATTACGTGAAAAATCCAGGTCGACGTGATCGGCGTGCACAACCCCGACACCCAGCATCGCAGCGGCGGCGCCACCGGCCGCGCCAGACTGGTTGATGCCCAGCCAATCACCGAAAAGTGTCGGCGACTTGACCCAGGCAGCAGTGTCGCCAAGGAAAACCGCGTCGAAGAGGTTGTTGAGCAGCGCTCCGTCGTGCGGCGAAGCCAGCTCGACTCCGCCAATGTCGATGGGGGCGGTGGCGTCGGGCTTAAACAGCGGCGGGGCGTTTGGGGCGCCAAAGTTCACTAGATCGACGACTTCTTTGACTCCGGCGGCGGGCACCAGGAAGGCAAGGACATCGTTGTGGGCACCGGTTTGAGCTGAGGAAAACTCTAATCCTGGCCCCCAGCTGTCTTAGATTTGGAGGTTCCTCCGGAGAACCGACGGTCGAAACCGGCGTGGTAAATAGGTCTTTCGATCCGATGCTGCTGAGCGTTGCAGGGGGCGGATTGCCGCCGGCGAGAGTCGCTCCCCCACACTATCCCAGCCGCCAGCTATCGGCGCGGTACTGAGTCCAGCGAATCGCTCGGGCTTGGGTTGTTGACCGGGGATTTATCCAGGGGTCCCCGGGGTGCCAGGGGTGCCGTCGCTACCGCCGTTGCCGCCGTTGCCGCCGGGTACGCTGAAGCCGCCGTTGCCACCATTGCCGCCGTCTCCGCCGCGACCGTCGCCGTCTGGACCGACTCGTCCGCCGTCGCCGCCGTTCCCACCGGTGCTGGCCACATTTCCCTCGCCGCCGTTGCCGCCGTTGCCGCCGTCCCCACCGGTTCCACCGTTAGCGGCGCCACCCACCCCTCCACTTCCAGCAGCGGCAGGTACCAGACCCGATGCACCATCGCCCCCGTTGCCGCCGGCCCCACCGGTCCCGCCATCACCGGCGCCGCCACCGCCGCCACCACCGCCACCGGTCGTCGCGTTGAAGAATCCGCCTGCCCCACCTTTGCCGCCGACCCCGCCCGCACCGCCGGTTCCGCCGTCGCTGGCGCCACCGGCTCCGCCATCACCACCGGCGCCTGATTGTGAGGCTTCGCCGAAGTTGGTGATGTCGCTGCTGCCGCCGGTGCCGCCGGTCCCGCCGTGGCTCGCCTGTCCGCCGTCGATTCCGTTTCCGCCATCGCCGCCGTTGCCGCCCGCACCAGGGATACCGATAACACCCCCTCCGGCGCCGCCGCCGTTACCACCGTCACCGCCCGCACCAGCAATACTGCCCGCTCCACTCGCGGCACCGCCGTGGCCACCGACGCCGCCGTCACCGCCTGCCCCGAGCCCGGGAGCGCCGTCTGGCGCGCTACCGTCGCCGCCGTCGCCGCCGAGCCCGCCGGTCCCGGCGACACTGTCGAGACCGCTAGCCGCACCACCAGCACCGCCGGCCCCACCGTCTCCTCCGACACCAGCGGTGAGAAACGGGGCCAGGATGAGTGGAAAGGCGACCTCGCCTCGACTGCCCGCACCGCCGGCCCCACCGTCACCGCCGGCGCCGGCAACACTATCGGCGCCGGCGGCCGGACCTCCAGCGCCGCCGTCGCCGCCGTTGCCACCGATCCCGACCGTCCAATACCCCCCCACACCACCCGGTCCGCCGTTACCACCGGCCTCACCATCGGTCCCAGTGCCGCCGTTACCGCCGTCACCGCCGCCCCCGATGAAGTACCCGCCGGCGCCACCGGCCCCGCCGTCGGCGCCAGCACCGCCATCACCACCGTCGCCACCATTGCCAAACAGGCCAGCCACACCACCATTACCGCCGGCCACCCCGGCCTGGTCGCTACCCCAGCCGTCACCGCCGTCACCGAACAGCCAGCCACCGCCGCCCCCCGCCGGATCGGTTGCCGTTCCGATATCGCCGTTGCAGATCAGGCCACAGTGGCCGCCGACGGCAAACACCGGGTTGACCAGGTTGTCGAGCTGTTCACCGAATGGGCTTGTGATCCATTGCTCGCCGAAACTGTGCAGCGACGCATAGATCAGGCCAATAAATCCTCCGGAGTCGACGAACTTGGCCAATACATCGACACCGGCGGCGGCTGTTGCCGCAGACGAGCCACCAGCCGACTGCGACATCGCCGCAAGCAGACCGTCAAGCCAGGAACCACCGAGGCCATCACCTGCCTCGGGGTTGTCCGGTCCGCTTATGCCGGCTACGGCCGAGTTGAAGAGTTCCGCGGCGTTATCGCCTGCAGGCGAGGGGAACCAGAGGATCGGATCGAGCAGATCGTCAAGGCCGAAGTCCGCGTTCGCTACCGGCGCGACCGCCACCAGCAATATCGCCGCCGCAGAACCGACCGTAGCCAGCCCGCGTTTCCGCTGTCGCGGAATCCAAGACCAGCTCTCGCCGCTGACGTCACGCTTACGGCCGTACTGCCAGTCCGAACTTGTGCAAGAGCCCTTATTGCTGGTCCGGGTGATTGTGACGCCCCGGTACCTATGATGTGCGCGAGCCACCAGGCCAGGGTCCCACACCGCAGCCCGCACCGCCTGAGGGACCATGACGTGCAACGTGAACCCGACATGGCCAAGGTGCTGCTGCTGCGGCCACCGGATCGATCTCTTCGACCTTCCGTTCTGATTCACAGCGCGCAAGTCTTCTCGGGTTCAGCTTCGGATCGGGGTGAATCCGGCGCCCGTACCGCCGGTGGTGTTGGCGTCGTAGGGAATAGCGCCGAACTTCGTCACACGTGTGAATTGCACCGCGGGCGGCGCACGTTCGACATTCGGTAGCGGGGAATCGCATCAGAAACGACACTGGACAGGTGGCGACCAACCCAACCGTGCTGGATCCGGCGGTCACCGAACGGATCGGCGACCTGCTGCGCGCCCATGGGCTGCGGCGGATGGCATCGCGGATCGCGGTGCTGGCGGTGCTGGAGCCGGTCGACGGGCATCTGTCGGTTGCCGAGATCCACCGGCGGCTCGCCGAAGCGGCGCCAGCTCGGACGCAGCCGCCGGACCTGGCGACGATCTACCGCACGGTGACCACCCTGGTCGACCGCGGTGTGTTGCACGCGCTGACCCTCGACGGGGGCGTCACCACCTACGGGCTGGCGGTCGACCCGCACCATCACGCGGTCTGCACCCGATGCGGCACCATCATCGAAGTGCCTGCGCAGCGGCTGGCGTCGGCGCTGGAACACGCACGTACGGGTAGCTCGTTCGCGTTGTCCGAGCGAGCGGGCCTCACCCTGCACGGGCTGTGTCCTCAGTGCCAGCACGGTGGCCCGGAGCCCGCACACCAGGCCCAGTAGCTCACACCTCAATCCAGACCCAGCAACGCGTTCTCGACGACTTCGGGCAGCGCCGGATGTATCCAGTACTGGCCGCGGGCCATCTCGGCGGCGCTGAGCCCGAAGCTCATCGCGCCGATCAGCGGCTGGATGACCGACGACGCCTGATGGCCCATGATGTGCGCGCCCAGCAGCCGCCCCGTGCCACGTTCGGCGATGAGTTTGACGATCCCGGTGGTGTCCTCCATCGCCCAGCCGTAGGCCACGTCGGCGTAGTCCTGTATCTTCACCGAAACATCGAATCCCTGTGCAACAGCTTGGTTCTCGGTCAATCCCACCGCGGCGATCTGCGGATCGGTGAACACCGCGCACGGCACGTAGCGGTGGTCGGTGACCATCATCGAGGCGGTGTCGTCCCAATCGCACAGCAGGTTGTGGGCCACGACCCGGGCTTCGTGGTTGGCGACGTGCTTGAGCTCGTAGGGCGACGACACGTCTCCGAGGGCGAAAACACCCGGCGCGGAGCTACGTTGGTACTCGTCGACCACCACCCGGCCGTCGTCGACGTCGACGCCGGCCAGCTCGGCATCCAACAGGTCGCCGTTGGGCACCCGGCCGGTTGCCACCAGCACAGCGTCGGCATGCACAGACGATCCATCGTCGAGTTCCACGGCGACGCCGGAGCCATGTGGGCGGGCGCCGACGACGTTGCGGTGAGCGCGCAGCTCCCACTTCGCGGCGGCGATGCGGGTGAAGCGTTCGCAGAGGGTGTCGTCGAGGTGGCGCAGCAAGGTGCCGCGACGGATCACGATGGTGACCCGGGTGCCGAGAGCGGAGAAGATGTGGGCGAACTCGGCCGCGATGAAACCGCCGCCGATGATCGCCAGATGCCTTGGCAGCTTGGCGATCCGCATCACGTCGTCGCTGGTGTAGTAGTGCACGCCGCTGTCACGGATCGCCTTCGGAACCACCGGCCGCGACCCGGCGGCGATCACCACCTGGGCGGCGGTGAACTCGTCGCCGCCTGCAGTACGCAGCAGATATCGGCCACCGGTATCGCCGCGGACCGTGCCGAACCGGGTGTGCTGGCCGTATACGTCGATATTGGGTGCGCTTCGGCGGTAGTGCTCGCCGCCGGCGGCGATCGGGTCGATACGGCCGAAGACGCGCGAGACGATGTCGTCCCAGCGCACCCGGCCGATGTGCGCGTCCACTCCGTAGCGGGCGGCTTCGCGTACTGTGCGGGCCACCTCGGCGGCGTAGACGAACATCTTGGTCGGGATGCACCCCACGTTCAGGCAGGTGCCGCCGAAGGTTCGCTGCTCACAGATCGCCACCCGTTTCTCGGCGTAGCGCTCGCCGAGAATGCTGTTGCCCGAACCGGTTCCGATGATTGCTAGGTCGTAGGTTTCCATTCCGCCTCACTCGTTTTCTCGCCGGTGCCAGCTTAGAGTGCGTGCGGGTTAACCTGGGCACCGGCAGCCGACCAGTCCAACAGGAAAGACGATCCATGCCCGACCTAGCTAAAACCGATGTGGTGCTGGTGGGCGCGGGCATCATGAGCGCCACCTTGGGTGCGCTGCTGCGCCGACTCGAGCCCGACTGGTCGATCACGCTCGTCGAGCGGTTGGACGCTGCTGCCGCGGAGAGCAGCGGCACCTGGAACAACGCCGGAACCGGCCACACCGGAGTCTGCGAGTTGAACTACACCCCAGTCCGTGGGCACTCGATCGACACCGTCAAAGCGGTGCGGGTCAACGAGAAATTCCAGGTCACTCGACAATTCTGGACGTATGCGGTGCAGCACGGCATGCTGGCTGACCCGCCCAGCTTCCTGCATCCGCTCCCGCACGTCGGCTTCGTCACCGGCCCCGACGGCGTCGACTACCTGCGGCGCCGCCATGCCGCCCTGGCCGGCAACCCGCTGTTCGCTGGAGCTGAATTCATCCACGACGCCTACGAATTCGCCCGCCGGCTGCCGTTGATGGCCTCCGGCCGGGACTTCAGCGAACCGGTAGCGCTGAGCTGGTTCGCCGATGGCACCGACGTCGACTTCGGCACGCTGACCCGGCAGCTGATCGGCTACGGGGTCCGCAACGGCACGGCCGCGCTCTTCGGCCATGAGGTGCGCGGGCTCTCGCGGGCGTCCGACGGCAGCTGGACGTTGCGGATCCGCAACCGGCGCACCGGTCAAAGCCGAAGACTCCACGCCAAGTTCGTGTTCGTCGGCGCAGGCGGCGGCGCCCTGCCGCTGCTGCAGAAGTCCGGCATCCACGAGGTCAAAGGGTACGGCGGCTTCCCGATCGGTGGCCGGTTCCTGCGCACCGCCAACCCGCAGCTCACCGGCGCACACCGAGCCAAGGTGTACGGGATGCCGGCCCGCGGGGCGCCGCCGATGGCTGCGCCGCACCTGGACGCCCGTACGGTCGGCGGCACACCCTGGCTGTTGTTCGGGCCATTCGTCGGCTGGTCGCCGAAGTTCCTCATACACGGGCACGCCACCGACCTGGCGCTCTCGGTCAGGCCGGACAACCTGGTGTCGTCGCTGGGCGCCGGGGTGGCGGCGCGAAGCCTGGTCAAGCACTTGATCCGGCAGCTGCTGCGCTCGGAGCGCGCCCGGGTCGACACACTGCGCGACTTCGTTCCCGGTGCGCTGCAATCGGACTGGCAGCCCCTGAGCTCCGGTCAGCGGGTGCAGGTCATCCGGCGCGGGGCGCTCGAGTTCGACACCACGGTCGTCAGCGCCGCCGACGGCAGCATCGCCGGTCTGCTGGGGGCTTCTCCAGGTGCCTCGACCGCCGTGTCGGAGATGCTCGACGTGCTGGCGCGATGCTTCCCGCACCGGTATCGGTCCTGGCTGCCGGTGCTCAAGGAGATGGTGCCGTCGCTGGGCGTCGAGCTGTCACGCGAACCGGCGCTGTTCGCCGAGGTATGGTCCCGGGGCGCCGAGGTATTACAGCTGCAGCGGCCGCGGCCTGCACCCTAAAGTTGGCGGGTATGACCGAGAATCCGTACCTGGTCGGGCTGCGGCTGGCCGGGCGGAAGGTTGTCGTCGTCGGCGGCGGAAACGTCGCTCAGCGGCGGCTGCCGTTGCTGGTGGCCAGCGGAGCGCGGGTGCACGTCATCACCCGAACCGCGACACCGGCGGTGGAGGCACTCAGTGAGCGAAAACCCGGGATCACGCTGGTGTTGCGCGACTACCGCGACGGCGATTTGGACGGCGCTTGGTACGCCATCGCGGCCACCGACGACGCCGATGTCAACGCCGCGGTGGTCGCCGAGGCGGACCGCCGCCGAATCTTCTGTGTCCGTGCCGATGTCGCGGTGGCCGGCAGTGCGGTCACCCCGGCCACATTCGACTATGCGGGCCTGGCGGTGGGGG
>NZ_JBYCLE010000304.1:0-1994 GCF_057473765.1 Mycobacterium sp. TH-M106
GCGCGGAATCATCCTCGCGGGCGGAGTCGGCTCCCGGCTGCATCCGATCACCGTGGGCACCAGCAAGCAGCTGCTGCCGGTGTTCAACAAGCCGATGGTCTACTATCCTCTGTCCACGCTCATCCTCGCGGGAATTCGCGACATCCTGGTCATCACGACGCCAACCGATATCGCTGCATTCGAAAGATTATTGGGCGATGGTTCCCAGTTCGGTATCTCGATCAGCTATGCGGTTCAGCCGATTGCCGACGGGCTCGCTCGGGCATTCGTCATTGGCAAAGCCCATATCGGTGCCGATTCCGTCGCGCTTATTCTGGGTGACAATATTTTCTATGGTTCCGGCCTGGGAGCACAGCTGGGCCGCTTCAGGGACATCCATGGCGGCGGAATTTTCGCCTATCGGGTATCCGATCCGACGGCATACGGCGTCGTCGAGTTCGATGCACGCGGCCGCGCAATCTGCATCGAGGAGAAGCCAAAGCGTCCCCGCTCGAATTACGCAGTGCCGGGACTCTACTTCTATGACAACGATGTGGTCGACATTGCAGCTTCGCTACGGCCATCGGATCGTGGCGAGTATGAGATCACCGACGTCAACCGTGTCTACCTCGACAGGGGCGATCTGTCGGTCGAAGTCCTCCGCCGCGGGACCGCGTGGCTCGACACGGGAACCTTCGATTCGCTGCTCGACGCCGGGAACTATGTCCGCACCATCGAGCGGCGTGAAGGCCTGAACATCGGTGTCCCGGAGGAAGTCGCTTGGCGGCGCGGCTTCATCAGCGACGACCAGCTCCGAGAACGCGCCGAAACCCTGGTCAAATCGGGATACGGCGGCTACTTACTCGACCTTCTCGACGGAGTGGGCAGATAACGTCAAGCACAAGTTTGAGTCGGCCGACGAACATCGGTGCGATCAGTTGAAAGGAATCCGCACATGCGCAAACTGTCATTGACCACGCTGGCCGTCGCGGCTGGCAGTCTGGCGTTGTCAGCGATCGCCGGAACCGGGGTGGCGTCCGCAGATCCCGATCTGGATCCGATCATCAACACCACCTGCAGCTATCCGCAGGTGATAAGCGCGCTGAACGCGAGCAATCCGGAAGCTGCCGCGCAATTCAACGCATCGCCGCTGGCGCAGAGCGGCCTGCAGCGGTTCCTGGCCTCGCCGCCGAGCCAACGCCTGCAGATGATCCAGCAGGTGCAGGGCTCGCCAAGGGCACAGCAGATGTTTGGCCTCGTCGAACAGGTCGCGGCGACCTGCAATAACTACTGAGCAGGCCGGGCACGGCACCGTGGTGGCGTGAAGCACCGTCAGGACCAGGATGGTGGGGCCGAACGTCGCTGCCGCTACTGTTGTCCCATGCGGTTGCTGGTCACCGGCGGTGCCGGGTTCATCGGTGCGAACTTCGTGCACAGCACGCTGCGGGAGCGCCCCGATACGGCGGTGACGGTGCTCGATGCGTTGACCTACGCCGGCAGCAGCGAGTCGCTGGTTCCGGTCGCCGACGACATCAGGCTGGTGCGCGGCGATGTCACCGACGCCGAGCTGGTGCAGTCGCTGGTCGCAGAGCTGGCTCCGGAGTCCGACGCGGTGCTGCACTTCGCCGCCGAAACCCACGTCGACAACGCGCTGAGCGACCCCGAACCGTTCCTGCGGTCCAACGTGATCGGCACCTACACCGTGCTGGAAGCGGTCCGCAGACACGGGGTGCGGCTGCATCACATCTCCACGGACGAGGTCTACGGCGACCTGGCTCTCAACGAACCGCGCCGGTTCACCGAGGACACCGCCTACCAGCCATCGAGCCCGTACTCGTCGACCAAGGCCGCTGCCGATCTGCTGGTGCGGGCTTGGGTGCGCTCTTACGGGGTGCGGGCGACGATCTCGAACTGTTCCAACAATTACGGCCCGTATCAGCATGTGGAGAAGTTCATTCCGCGCCAGATCACCAACCTGCTGACCGGCCGTCGCGCCAAGCTGTACGGCAGCGGCG
>NZ_JBYCLE010000305.1:0-1231 GCF_057473765.1 Mycobacterium sp. TH-M106
ATTCGTCGACCTCGAGATCGGTTTCCTTTATCAGCCGTGCGTCGGCGGGCACCACCTCGTTGCTGCGCACCTCGATCACGTCGCCGGGCCGCAGTCGCTCCGCGACCACCTCGCGGTACATCTGTGTCCCGCCCGGACCGGTAACCAGCTTGCGGGCCGGCGGCGTTTGTTGGGCCAGCAGGAGGTTCAGTCGGGTCTCGGCCCGCAACTGCTGGGCGGCCGCCAGCATGGCGTTGCCGGTCAAGACGGTGCCGACCATCACCGCGTCGATCGGCGAACCTAACAGCGCGGTGGCCACCGAACCCACCGCCATCACCGGGGTCAGCGGATCCGCGAGCTCCGCGCGGACGGCCTTGACGAACTGCCGGAGGGCGTTGGGTGGTTGTGCGCCGGCCGGGACAACCGTTGCTTCGGTATCGGTGTCCGGCTGCGGGAGCACGTCTTGCACCTGCTGGATCGACATGGCGTGCCACTGGTAAGCGGGTGCCGGTCTCGGCGCGGGTGTGCGGACCACCCGGCGGGCTAGCAGGTATCCCGACAGCAGCCCGGCGGCGGCGCCGAGGGTCACCGGTCCGGGCCCGCGCCCCCGCCGCGCCCGGACACCGGGCACCATCAGCACCGCACCCAGCGCCGATGCGCTGGCGGAGAGCGTGATGCCACGCCGGCTTGCCGCCCGTGCTGCGGGCAGTGCGCGCAGCACGGTCCAGGCGCCGGAGAGATCGGCCAGGATCAGGTCCGCCTCCCAAGGTGGCCGTACGGCTGCCGGATCGGCACCGGCCGGCATGATTCCCAGCGCCACGTCCGCGCCAGCCAGCGCTCTTCTCGCTATTGATGACAGCACCGCCACGGTGTGGCCGGCCTGGTGCAGCTCCGCCAGCGTGTCGGCCAGCGTGTCATCCAGTTCGCCATCGCTGACGCCCTGGTCGACCGGACGGATGTCGTCGAAGGCCGGCCGCAGGTCGCCCAGGATGTCTGGGCCCGTTGAGAAGTCGACCGAGACCATCGTCACCCCGGACGCGCGTGCCTCGCCCGTCACCGCCGCCGCCAGCGGGTGGTGCGTGGGTGAGATCAGTGCCTCGATCGGCCCGCGGCGGTCGGACCGCCGCATCCCCGGAACCGGGGTCGCCACCTGCGACTTCTCATCGCAGAGCACGCGCGGGTCGACCAGGAGGGCGTCGACCTCGTCGAGGCGGCGCAAGGCCTCCGGCCGCAACGGCAGCACCCCGTACCG
>NZ_JBYCLE010000306.1:0-1460 GCF_057473765.1 Mycobacterium sp. TH-M106
AAGCGGGCGCTGCTGGACTACCTCAGTTCGGACCGGGTGGTGCACAGCCTGGACATGCACACCGTCGCCAAAGCCGAGTTCCTGGAACGGTTCAACGAGGTGATCCTCAAACCCCGCGGGCTGGACTACAAGGTCCAGTTCCCCGGTCCCACCGGCACCAACACGGTGGAGTCGGCGCTCAAGCTGGCGCGCAAGGTGACCGGACGGGAAAGTGTGATCAGCTTCACCAACGCCTTCCACGGCATGACGCTGGGGTCGCTGTCGGTCACCGGCAACTCGATGAAGCGCGGCGGCGCCGGCATCCCGCTGGTGCACGCCACCCCGATGCCCTACGACAACTACCTCGACGGCGCCGTCCCGGACTTCATCTGGTTCGAGCGGCTCTTGGAGGACAGCGGCAGCGGACTCAACGACCCGGCCGCGGTGATCGTCGAGACGGTCCAGGCCGAGGGGGGGATCAACGTGGCCCGTCTCGAGTGGTTGCAGGGGCTGGCCGAGCTGTGCCGGCGCCACGAACTGCTGCTGATCGTCGACGACGTCCAAATGGGCTGCGGGCGCACCGGCCCGTTCTTCAGCTTCGAGGCAGCCGGCATCGTGCCCGACATCGTCTGCCTGGCCAAGTCGATCAGCGGCTACGGGCTGCCGATGGCCCTGACGTTGTTCCGGCCCGAGCTCGACATTTGGGAGCCCGGCGAGCACAACGGCACCTTCCGCGGCCAGAACCCGTCCTTCGTCACCGCCACCACCGCGCTGAACTTCTGGACCGATGACCTGCTGGAGAAGCAGGTGCTGCGCAAGGGCGAACAGGTCGAGCAGGCGCTGCGCGACGTGGTCGAGCCTTTCGGCGGCGTCGACGTGCGCGGCCGCGGCCTGATCCGCGGGGTGGCGTTCGAACGGCCGGAGTTGGCCGGCGCGGTGTGCCGCGAAGCGTTCGACCGCGGACTGCTGCTGGAGACCTCGGGGCCCGAGGGCGAAGTGGTCAAGCTGATGCCGCCGCTGGTCATCGACGACGACGACCTCGCGCGCGGCCTGACCGTCGCCGCCGAGTCGATCGAGGCGGTCGTCGAGCGGGAACTGGCCCACACCGCCGGAAGGAGTCCTCGATGATCGTCCGCACCCTGGCCGAGATCAAGGGCACCGACCGTGATGTGCAGGCCCACACCTGGAACAGCCAGCGGTTGCTGCTGGCCCGCGACGGACAGTCGTTCTCCCTGCACGAGACGATCCTGTATGCCGGCACCGAGACCGCCATGTGGTACGCCAACCACGTCGAGGCGGTGTACTGCGTCGGCGGTGAGGGCGAGCTGGTCAACGACGAAACCGGCGAGGTCCATCCGTTACAAGACGGCACGCTGTACCTGCTCGACGGCCACGAGCACCACCGGGTGCGGGCTCGCACCGACCTGCGCATGGTGTGCGTGTTCACCCCGCCGGTCACCGGCCGGGAGGTGCACGACGAA
>NZ_JBYCLE010000307.1:0-1090 GCF_057473765.1 Mycobacterium sp. TH-M106
TCGGCGACCGTGACTTGGCCGCCCCGCCATGCCTGCTTGTAGTGCAGCTGGCGGGCGAACTCGGCCCAGGCGGCATCCGATATCGCGCGGGCCAGCCGGTGGTTGGCCAGCATCCCGGCCACATGCAGGTCCTCGATGACGAGCCGGTCGTGGGTCTTGACCAGCTGGTTGGACACCTGGTGGGCAAAATGCCGCCGCGCATTGGCGACGTGTTGGTGATGCCGGCCGAGCCTGGCGGCGGCATCACGGCGGTTATGTGATCCTCTCTGTTTGCGGGACAACGATCTTGCCAGCCGGCGCTGTCGGGCCATGCCGGTGGCGAGGGCTTTGGGAGCCTCGGTGATGCGGGCGACCTCGGTGCCAGTTGTGTCGGCGGCGACCACGAACGCCGACAGGCCACGGTCAATGCCAACCCAGCCGCCGGCATCGTCGGGAGCGCGGGGCGGGTGTTGGGCGAAGCGGTGCAGGTCGGCTGCCTCAACATTGAACGCGACCCACCACCGTCCGGAGTGATGGGACACGGTGGCGAACAGGACCTTTGCGCGATCCTTGGCGAGCATGCGCCGCAGCCGGCGGGTGTCGTCGTGCACCGCGACCGCGCCGATACCGGGCAGGGTGACCGAGCGGGGCCGATCCCCGGTTTTCTTCCAGGCATTGAACGTGTTGATCAGATCAAACCCGGTCCACGGCACCTCGCCGTCCGGGTTGGTCTTCCGGTCGCTGAGTGCGGTTTTGACCAGCCGTAGGCACTGGTTGAACGCGAACCGGGCCGCCCCGGCATGCCGCGCGAGCACCTCGTACTGCTCGGCGGTGGGGTCGAGGCAGAACTTGAACGTGGTGTGCCGGCTCATCATCGGTGATAATCCCACGGCCCACCGACAACACCCTGACGTGCGCGAACGTGTCGGGCCACTCGATCATCATCGTCGGTCATGTGACCTCACACCGCCGCGGCGGCGCTGCTACGACTCCGATCTGTCCGACACCGCCTGGGCACGCATCGCGCGGTTCATCATCCCCGAGCACCCGCACGGCGGTCGGCCCTGCCCGCCCGAGCGGTGGCGCGAATACCTCGACCGCCGACGAAGAC
>NZ_JBYCLE010000308.1:0-2980 GCF_057473765.1 Mycobacterium sp. TH-M106
GTTCGACCACCACGGTCTGTGCCTCGGAATCCCAGCCCAGCCCCATGGTGCCGACCCGAAACTCCGCGTCGACCGGGGTGACGAGCGAGTTGAGATCTTCGACCGCAGTGGGCTCCGGGGGCTCCGGTGGCACCGGAGTGCCGAACCGACGGTGTACCTCCAGCAGCAGGGCGCGGATGCGTTCGGCCAGCACTTCGACCTGTTGTTTCTCCAGCACCACCGAGACCACCCGATTGTCGTGGACCGCCTGCAGATAGAACGTGCGATTCCCGGGCTGACCGATAGTCCCGGCCACAAAACGGTCGGGGGTGCGGAAAACGTGGATTGCGCGAGCCATGGCATCTCCAAAATACCGGCAGCGCGGTTGTCATCGTGATTTCGTGACCCAAGCGGAATTATGCGGTGGATCCGCCGACAGTGGCGTCGCTGGCGTCGCTGGAGTCGCTGGCGTCGCTGTGTCGCGCGTCACCGTGAGGCATCGGCGGTGCCGTCAGCGCGGTGGCCAACCGTGCTCCGGTGTGGTTGACGTGCACGACGAACGGGCGCAGCGGCGTGTAGCGGATCACACTCATCGACGCCGGGTCTGCGGTGACGCGCTGAAAACTGTCCAGATGGGTGCCCAGCGCATCGGCGACGACGGCCTTGATGACGTCGCCGTGGGTACAGGCCAACCACAGCACGTCGGCACCGTGCGCCGCCACCAGCCGTCGCTCATGCTCGCGAACCGCAACCACCGCCCGGGCCTGAACCTGCGCCAACCCCTCACCGTCGGGGAACACCGCGGCGCTGGGGTGGGACTGCACCACTTTCCATAGCGGCTCGTCGGCTAAGTCGGCCAGTTTGCGGCCGGTCCAGGCGCCGTAGTCGACCTCGGTCAGGCGTTCGTCGACGAAGGGCGTCAGCCCTAGCGCCGCGACCAGTGGTTCCACCGTGCGCCGACACCGCAACAACGGCGAGCACACCACCGCCCGGATCGGCAGCTGATCTACTCGGTCCAGCAGTTCGCCGGCCTGCCGAGTGCCCACGTCGTCGAGGTCGACCCCCTGGGAACGCCCCGCCAACACACCGGCGGTATTCGAGGTGGATCTGGCGTGCCGCAGCAGGATGACAGTCACAGACCAGCTCCCGCCGCCATCACCACACCGGAGGCCAGCAACGCTAGCATCGTCGCCCCGACCACCACCCGGTAACCGACGAACCAGTACATGCTGTGGCACACCAGAAACCGCAGCAGCCAGGCCACCGCGGCCCAGCCCACGCCGAAAGCGATCATCGTGGCCACCAAGAGCTGCGGACCGGTGGCGCTCATCCCCGAAACGGCCGGGTGGAACGCGTCGGGCAGCGAGAACAGCCCGGAGGCGAGCACCGCCGGGATCGCCAGCAGGAATCCGAATCGTGCGGCCAGTTCCCGATCCAAGCCGGCGAAGAGCCCGGCGGAGATCGTCGCGCCGGACCGTGACACCCCCGGCACCAGCGCCAACGTCTGGGCCAGTCCGACCACGACGGCGTCGGCGTAGGTCAGCTGCTGGAAATGGCGGGTCTGGCGCCCGAGGTATTCGGCGGCGGCGATCACCACCGAGAACACCACCAACGCGGTTGCCACCACCCACAGGTTGCGCACACCGGACCGTATCTGGTCGGCGAAGACCAGGCCCAGCACGCAGATCGGAATGGTGCCGATGATCACATACCAGCCCATCCGGTAGTCGGGGTCGTGCGGGGCGGCTACCGGGTCGCGGCATACCTTGCGCCCCGATGCGCCGGCGGCGCGTGTCGACACCCCGGCATTCGGCGCGAGCACGCCGCGCAGCCATGCCTTGGCGATGCGCACGATGTCGCTGGCGAAGTAGACCACGACGGCGGCCTCGGTGCCCAACTGGGTGACTGCGGTGAACGAGGCACCGGCGTCGCCGCCGAAGAACAGCCTCGACACCACCGCAAGATGCCCCGACGACGACACCGGCAAAAACTCGGTCAGCCCCTGCACAACCGCCAGCACCACGGCCTGCGACCAGGACATCGGCGGAGTCGACACGACGACGACCGTACCGCGGCGCACGTCGCCGCCGAGCACGGTGGGAGTGGCACCGGCGGGTCGCGCGCAGCACACTGGATCACATCGGATCACCGATGCCGCGGGCGCCGCATCCGGGCGGCAGCGGTGAACTCGGGGGCGCGCGAGTCGTATTGCCTACCGGAAGGTTGGTGATGGACATTCCGGAAACCGGCGCCATGCGGATGCTCTACGACCAACACGCGGCAGCTCTCTGGCGCTATGCGTTCCGGCTGACCGGCGACCGGTCCCGCGCCGAGGACGTGGTGCAGGAGACGCTGCTGCGCGCCTGGCAGCATCCCGAGGTCGTCGAAGACATCGCCCGATCGGCGCGGGCCTGGCTGTTCACCGTCGCACGCAACCTCGTCATCGATGAAAGCCGCAGCGCGCGCTACCGCTCCGAAGGCTGGTCCCAGGGAACCTCGGGCGTGCCGGAGCCGGTCGGTGCCGACGATGTCGCCTCGACGCTGGACCGGATACTGGTTGGTGACGCGATGGCACAGCTCTCCGCCGAACACCGAGCCGTGGTTTCCCGCTCCTACTATCAGGGCTGGAGCACCGCCGAGATCGCCGCCGACCTGGGGATCGCCGAAGGCACAGTGAAGTCGCGGCTGCACTATGCGCTGCGTGCGCTGCGAAAGACACTGCAGGAGATGGGGGTTTTGAGCAGTTGGCGGAATACTGGTTGACAGTGGTCGTACGAGGTCGTACGAGGTCGTACGAGGTCGAGGCTGTGCTTGCAACCGTGCGTTGACGGCGGCCGGAGTGCGCGCAGCGTGACATCGGGCTGGCCGTGGTTGTCGGTTGCCGGAGACCGTCTTTCCGGTCTTCTGTTGGCGGCCACGGCAAACTGCCCAGTGGCGGCCATATAAGTGCCCGGTGGCGGTCATGAAAACTGCCCGCTGACGGTCACGAGATCTGCCCAGC
>NZ_JBYCLE010000309.1:0-7741 GCF_057473765.1 Mycobacterium sp. TH-M106
CGCATCCGGACCTATCCCAGCATGGAGTGGTACGGCTTCATCCTGGTCTGGCATGAGAGGCACGGCCGGGCACCGTACTGGCGGCCGCCGGTGATTCCGGAACTGGACAGCGGTGAGTACTACCCGTTGCACCCGCACACCCGGATGCTCAATCGGGTCAAGGTGCACCCGCAGATGATCATCGAGAACGCCGCCGACCCCTACCACGTGCAGTACGTGCACAAGGCCGCCAACCCGGCCAACACCGCCTCGTTCACGGTGTCCGGCTACCACCTGCACGCCAACGTCAACGCCGACTTCGGCGGCGGACGGCCGCAGACGTGGCTGACCCCCAACGGCCCGGTCACGGCCAAGATCGTCTACGACAACTATTCGCTCGGCATCGGCTTCGTCCGGTTCCCCAGCAACCTGGTGGCCACCGTCCAGGTCACCGGGCAGACGCCGGTCGACGAGGACTACACCGACTACTTCTACACTCAGGCATCCATCCGCGAGCCGGGCGACACCGGCGACGTGCCCACCGGCAGGGCCGCGAAGTTCTTGGCGCTGCAGCAACAGGTCATCAAACAGGACTTCTTCACCTGGGAGAACATGAAATACCTGGAGAAGCCCAACCTGGCGCCGGAAGAAGCCAGCGACTACGCGGCACTGCGCCGCTGGGCGCACCGCTTCTACCCGGGTGAGCAGCCTTCGCCGACGGACTTCGGCTACACCCCGGACGGTGAGCCGGACCCGGCTGTCGCGGAAGCCTGATGCGCCACGTGCGCCGCGGACGGGTGCTCGGCCCAGCCGATTTCGGCGTGGACCGCTTCACCGTCCCGGCTGTGCTGGACCGGCGCGCCGAGCAGTCACCGGAGAAAGTGATGATGTCGGTCGCCGGAAACCCGTTGACGTTCGCGCAGCTGGCCCAGCGGTCACGCGCGGCCGCGAACATGCTCTTCGAACTGGGACTGCGCCGTGGCGACTGTGTCGCGCTGTTCACCGCCACCTGCCCGGAGTGGATCTACTTCTGGCTGGGCGCGGCACGCATCGGTGTGGTGAGCGCCGCAGTCAACGCCGCGCACAAGGGCGACTTCCTGCGGCACACACTGGCATTGGCGAGGGCCAAGGCGATCGTCACCGATACCGAGCGGTTGCCGCGGGTGCGCGAGGTCGCCGGCCGGCTGCCGAGGGTGGGCGATGTTGTGGTGTGCGATGATTCGCTGCACGCCACCCTCACCCGCGACGACGGCCGGCCGCTGGTGGACAGCCCTGGCGGGGTCGGTGAGGTGGGGGCGTTGTTCTTCACCTCCGGCACCACCGGAGCCTCCAAAGCGGTAGCCACCACCTGGCATTACTTGTTCACCGCGGCCGCCACCGTCGCCTCGGCATGGAAATTCCGGGCAGGCGAGGTGCTGTGGACGGCGATGCCGCTGTTTCACCTCAGCGCCGCGCCGACCGTGCTGGCGCCGATGCTGGTCGGCGGCACCACGGTGCTGTCGGCCGGGTTTCATCCCGACCGGGTCTGGGACGAAGTGCGTGGCTGTGGCGCGGTCGGGTTCGCGGGTGCCGGAGCGATGGTCTCGATGCTGCGGATGCTGCCCGACGACCCACGAGAGAGTCAGCTGCCGCTGCGGTTCATCTCCGCCGCGCCGATAGCCGCCGATGACTATCGCGATATCGAAAAGCGTTACGGCTGCCGCGTCGTCACCATGTACGGACTGACCGAGGCGTTCCCCGTCACCGTCCAGGGTGTCGCCGACGACGGCGTGCCCGGCGGCTCCGGACGGCCCACCGAAAATTTCGACGTCGCCATCCTGGGCGTGAACGGCGGCCCGCTGCCTGCCGGGCAGGTGGGTGAGATCGCTTGCCGGCCCAGGTATCCGCATGTGATGAGCGAAGGCTATCTCGCAGATGACGGCAGCGTCGCCCCGCACCCGCAGTGGTTTCGCACTGGAGACCTCGGTAGGTTGGACACGGAACAGAACCTGACCTATGTCGACCGGGTCAAGGACTGCTTGCGTCGGCGCGGTGAGAACGTCTCGTCGGTCGAGGTGGAGACCGTTGTGCTGAGCCATCCGGCGGTAGCCGAGGCCGCAGTGGTCGGGGTGCCCAGCGACCTGGGTGAAGACGACATCCTGCTGGTCGTGACGCTGCGGCCGGCGGCCACGCTGGACTGCGCCGAGCTGCTGGACTTCTGCGCCGACCGGATGCCGTACTTCTGCGTGCCGCGTTACGTCGACGTCGCCGACGAACTCCCCAAGACCGCCATCGGGCGGGTACGCAAGGATGTGCTGCGGGCTCGGGGCGTCGGTGCCGGCGCCTGGGATCGAGAACACCACGGATACAGCCTCAATCGGTAAAGACTGGGAGAGAGATGACCATGACCTATCAGCAGCAGCACCTGCTCGACGGCGCGGTGGCGCGCGACGCGATACTGAACCTCACTGCGCGGCACAACCGATGCTATTCCGCGGGTGACTGCGACGGCTGGATCGCGACGTTTCGCCACTCCGGAGCGCAATTCGCCCGGGACGGAGAGGTTTTCACCGACCTGCGTGCTGCGTTCGACGGTGGCGGGAAGCGGCTGGTCGCCGTCGACCACGAGATTGTCGTCGACGGGATCGACGCCACCCAGCAGTGTGTCGCGTTGCTGTTCACCGCCGGCCCTGATGGCGCCGCCACGACATTGCGCGCCACCGGCACCTACCGGGACCGGCTCATCTACGAGCGAGGCGGCTGGTATTTCATCACACGTGAACTGCAATGGGACCCGCTGCCAAGCCGGGTGTGATGGATTACCAGCTGGCGTTCGGCAGCTACGCCGACGCGCTGCGCATGGTCGGCGTGACTACCGAGCCGCGCACCGCGGCCACGGTGGTCAGTGGTGCGCGGATCCAGCTCTTCGCCTCGATGGTGCACGATCCCAACCCGGCCTACTGGGACGCCGAGTTCGCCACGCGGGTATGGGGTGGTCTGCTGGCACCGCCAGCGCTGCTGATGGGTTGGCTGATCCCGCCGCCGTGGCTGCCGACGGGTCGGCTGCCGGCAGCGATCGCGTTACGGGTGCCCCTGCCCGGCACCACCTTCGTCAACGCGACCAACGAGGCCGAATTTCTGCTGCCGATCGTCGAGGGGGACCGGCTTACCGTGGTGGAGGAGGTGGTGTCGGTGTCGCCGGAGAAGCGGACACGGCTCGGCGTCGGCCATTTCATCGAGACACTGGACACCTTCAGTCGTCAAGACGGTGCTGTGGTGGCCTACAACCGAAACACGTTGTTCCGCTTCACCCCCGAGGCGGACTCATGACGGTCGACTGGCAACAGTTGAGCCCTCCGGTCGAGCTGGCGCAGGTGGTCGACAAGATCGACTATCAGCGGGTGGTGCTCAACGCCGCGGCGACGTGGGACTACTTTCCGGGACACTTCGATCCTGCCTACGCCGAAAGCCAAGGACATCCCAGTATTTTCGTCAACACCATGCATATCGCCGGCTTCGCCGACCGGATCGCGACCGACTGGGCGGGCCCGTACAGTCGGGTGGTGCACCGCAAGATGACGGTGGCCGGGCCCATCTATGCCGGTGACACCATGGTGGGCAGCGGACGGGTCGTCGCCAAGCGCTGCGACACCTCAGCAGACCCTCCGCGCTATCTCGTGGATCTTCAGATTCAGGTGAGCAACCAGCGGGGTGAACTGTGTTGCCCGGTTGAGCTCACCCTGCAGGTGCCGGGCCGTCGAGGCGGCTGATGATAAGGGCGAACGCGTGTCCGGCGTAGACGATTTCTCCCTTGCCTGGCTGCTCGCACCGCTGCCGGTCGACACCTTCCTCGACGAGATTTGGGGAATGACCCACTACCACGTCAAGCGTTGCTGCCCAGGCTATTTCGATGCCATCCTGGACGGGCCGTCGGCGGTCGAGCAGCTCTTGGAGTTGTTCCGGCCCGAGCCCGGGCCGGCCTGGGCGGTTCGCCTGGTACGGGCAGACGAGCAACACCGACCCGATGACAGCTATCGGCTTGCCGACGGCACCCTCGATCTGGTCCGCATCCGCAACGGCTTTGCCGACGGCTACACCATAGTCTTCGACGGCATCGAGCAGTATGTGCGCGCGGTCGCCTCGCTGGCGCACTCTATCGAGGTCGAACTGAACTTCGCAACCAAGGTCAATGTCTATGCCACGCCGCCTGACTCCCAGGGCTTCGTCGCGCACTACGACGAACACGACACACTGATCCTGCAGATTCAGGGATCCAAGATCTGGCACGTCTACGACGGCGCTGATGTCCCACCTCACCTGATGCGTCGCCGGCAACCTGTTGCCACGGCCGAACTCCCGGCGCCGAGCGACCTGCTACTGGAGGCCGGCGACGTGTTGTACCTGCCACGCGGACGGGTCCATACGGCCGAGACCACCTCGGAGCAATCGGTCCACCTGACCGTCGGGGTCCACGCGCCCACCCTGTTCACGCTCGCCGCCCGGGCGCTGTATTCGCTGAGTCTCTCAGATGACCGCGTCCATACCCAGCTGCCGCCTCGTCACCTCGCCGACCCAGACCTTCGCGCCAGCGTCAGCGGCCTGGTGAGCGAGGTCGCCAGAGCCCTCGAAGAACCCGACGTCATCGCCGAAGCGCTCGGCGCGTTGGAGGATGTGCTGGTCAAGCGCGGCCGGTGCCCACCGGTCGGGCGGGCCGTCTCCAACGCCGCCGGGATCGACGGACACACACGAGTGGTGAAGTACCAACCGCTGTATTCGCGGGTGGCTGCAGCTGCGGGTGGCGTTTCCCTGGATTTTGCGCAGTTGGCCGTCAACGCCGGGGCGGATCACCAAGCCGCAATGCTGTTCGTCTCGAAAAGCACTGAGCCGTTTCGGGTTTCCGACTTGCCTGGGCTCAGTGCGGCCCAGCAGACGAAGCTGGCCAAGACCCTGATCGCCAGCGGATTCCTGGTGCGGCTACCCGACGACTGACTCAGACACTCGTTCCTCGCACGGCCGGCCCGCATGCCCGGCGCCGGCATAGCGCGTGGCCGCCGGCCTTGCCATCACGCCGACAGCATGGTATAAGTCCGGTAGCTGCTAATGAAAGTCATGTTCATTTTATCTCGGGTGTCGGCCCGTTTCCAAGGAGTGGTGGATGATTGCGCCCGTCTGGATGGCCGCGCCGCCGGAGGTGCATTCAGCACTGCTCAGCAGTGGTCCCGGACCCAGCTCGTTGGTGGCGGGCGCGGCCGCGTGGCATTCGTTGAGCGCCGAGTACTCGTCGGTGGCCGAGGAACTCAGCGCCGTGCTGGAGGCGGTGCAAGACGGCGCGTGGGAGGGGCCGAGCGCGGAGTCTTTTGTGGCCGCGTTCGTGCCGTTTCTGGCGTGGTTGATGCAGGCCAGTGCCGACAGCGCGGCGGCGGCCACCCAGCACGAGAGCGTGGCCACGGCCTACACCGGGGCGCTGGCGGCCATGCCGACCCTGGCGGAACTGGCCGCCAACCACGCCACCCATGCGGTGTTGATGGCGACCAATTTCTTCGGCATCAATACCATCCCGATCACCCTCAACGAAGCCGACTACGTGCGGATGTGGATCCAGGCCGCCACCACGATGAGCACCTATCATGCGGTCGCCGGTGCTGCGGTGGCGGCGACGCCGCAGACCGATGCCGCGCCGACCATCCTGAAATCCAGCGCAGCCAAGCAGCCGAACCCGGGGTATATCTGGACGGACGGCATCCCGATATCCGGCAACAACCCGTTAGGGATTCCGCAGTGGCTCCAGCACGTCTTGAACCAGGTCGGCATCGGAAACACCATGGTTGCCCACGACCCGAGGATCGATCTCTGGTTCGACAACGTGGTCGCGAGCCTGCTGCACAAACTCGGGGTGAATTGGAACCCCACCGCGGGCACCCTCAACGGGGCTCACTACGACTCCTATTCCGACCCGGGCCAAGCGATCTGGTGGCTTGCCCGATCGCTCGAACTCTTTGAGGATGCTCAGCAGTTCGGGACCTACCTGGGGCACAACCCGGCGTCGGCCGCCGAGTACTTCTTCAGTTGGGCGCTGTTCGACATTCCGCTTCACATCGAGCAATTCGGCATCTTTGCGGCCGAGAATGCGGCGGCACTGGCGGCTGGCGCCAGCCCCGCGGTCATACCCGGGGCCGGGCTGGCCGGGTTGGCCGGGCTGGCCGGGCTCGAGCAGTCCGCCGCGCCGGCGCTGGCGCCCGCTGCTGCCGCGCCCATGGTGCTCCCGGCTGCTGGAACCGTCCCGACTGCTCTGGCGTCAGCCGTGCCCGCCGGCTCGCCCCCGGTGCCGTCGTCGGCCCCCGTACCGAACACCGCCGCCGCTCCCGCGCCGCCGCCCCCGCCGACGGCCACCGGCGGGACCGGCTTCGTTCCTCCATATCTAGTGCCGCCCGGCATCGGCTTCGACACGGGAATGGGCTCGAGCGCCAAATCGAGCGCTCGGCGCAAGGCACCGGAGGCCGACACCGCCGCAGCCGAGGCAGTGTCGGCCGCGCAGGAGCGCCGGCGCTTGCGGCACCGGCGCCGCGCGGTGACGCGTGGCCACGGCGACGAATTCGCCGACATGAACGTCGAAGTCGACCCGGACTGGGGCGAGCCGCCGCGGGATGAGCCGTTGGCGTCGGATAGCGGTGCGGGATCGTTGGGTTTTGCCGGCACGGTGCGAAGCGAGGCCGTCGAGCGGGCGGCGGGGTTGACCACGCTGGCCGATAGCGAATTCGGCAATGGCCCGCGGATGCCGATGCTGCCGGGCAGTTGGGGGAGTTAGGCGCTCGGCAGCGGAGGCATCGGGTCCTTGCTGACCACCGCCTGCAACTCGACGTACTCGGCCAGGCCCTCGGCACCGAACTCGCGGCCGATGCCGGATTGCTTGAACCCGCCGAACGGTGTGCTGATGTCGAGGCTGTACATGTTGACGCCGTAGGTGCCGGTGCGCACGGCAGAGGCGATCTCCAGGCCGTGTGCTATGTCGGAGGTCCACACCGACCCGGCCAGGCCGTAGTCGCTGTCGTTGGCGATGCGGACCGCGTCGGCCTCGTCGGTGTAGGGCAGCACCGTCAGCACCGGGCCGAAGATCTCCTCCCGGGCGATGCGCATCTCGTTGTTGGCACCGGCGAACAGGGTGGGCCGCACATACCACCCGCGGTCGGCCGGGGCGTCATCGCCGCCGACGACGATCCGGGCGCCCTCGTCGACCCCGGACCGGATGTAGCCCTGAACGCGGTGCTGTTGGCGTTCTGCGACCAGCGGGCCGATGTCGGTGGCGTCGTCGGCGGGGTCGCCGATCTGCAGGCCAGCCATCATCTCCGCGAGCGCGTCGACCACTTCGCCGTACCGGCGTTCGCTCGCCAAAATCCTGGTCTGCGCCACGCAGGCCTGCCCGTTGTTCATCAACCCGGCCATCTTCAGGGCGGTCACGGTCTCCCCGACGTCGGCGTCGTCGAGGACGATCGCCGCCGATTTGCCGCCCAGCTCCAGGCTCACCCGCTTGAGCTGCTC
The DNA here is from genome assembly GCF_057473765.1 of Mycobacterium sp. TH-M106. Classification (NCBI taxonomy): domain Bacteria; kingdom Bacillati; phylum Actinomycetota; class Actinomycetes; order Mycobacteriales; family Mycobacteriaceae; genus Mycobacterium; species Mycobacterium sp. TH-M106. Next base: position 7,495 of record NZ_JBYCLE010000309.1, read on the forward strand.
GCCGCAGATCGCCGCGATCCGGCGACCGGCCGCCGACGAGCCGGTGAACGCGATCTTGTCCACCCGCGGGTGGCGCACCAGGTGCTCGCCGACCTCCCGCCCGCCCGGAAGCACCGACACCACCCCCTCGGGGAGGCCGACCTCCTCCAACATCTCGGCCAGCCACAGTGCGTCCAACGGTGTCTCGGGTGCCGGTTTGACGATGACGGTGCAGCCCGCGATCAACGCCGGGATCAGCTTGGGCATG
>NZ_JBYCLE010000310.1:0-10411 GCF_057473765.1 Mycobacterium sp. TH-M106
GGAGGTGGCGGCGCGGGTCAATGCGCTGCTGGATATCGCGCAGGCCAATCTCGGCGATGCCGGCGGCACCTATGTGGCCGCCGACGCCGCGGCGGCCGGCACCTACACCGGGTTCTAGGCGAAGGGAGTTCAGTGATGACGCAGATCATGTACAACTACCCGGCGATGTTGGCCCATGCCGGGGAGATGGCCGGTTATGCGGGCACGTTGCAGGCGGTGGGCGGCGACATCGCCAGTGAGCAGGCGGCGTTGTCGGCGGCTTGGCAGGGCGACACGTCGATGACCTATCAGGCGTGGCAGACGCAGTGGAACCAGGCGATGGAGGAGTTGGTGCGGGCCTATCACGCGATGGCCGGCACCCACGAGGCCAACACCTTGTCCATGCACGCCCGCGACGCCGCCGAAGCCGCCAAATGGGGCTAGCGGGGGCTAGCAGGGTGACTAGCAGGGTCAAGGGCGTTCCCTAGTGGGTGAGCCGAGGGCGGAACCCAACGCTGTCGAGCTCACCGTCGAGCAGGCGTGGTTCATCGCGGAAAAGGTTGGTGCCGGGACATTTCCGTGGGTGCTGGCGATCACCATGCCCTATACCGACACCGGCCAGCGGGCCTCGTTCATGGCCCGGCAGAGCGACGAGCTGACCCGGATGGGCGTGGTCTACCCGGGTGGTGACGTCAATCCGGCAGTGGCCGAATGGATTCGGGTGGTGTGCTTCTCGGATCGCTGGCTGGAGCTGCGTTATGTAGGGCCGGCCGTGTCTGGGCAGTCCGCTGATCAGATGCTGCGCGGTGTCATCGCGCGTCGCGACCGGCACAACGGCAAGACCGGCACAACGGTGGTCGCGCTGCGCAACGCCCAGTTGGTCACATTCACCGCGATGGACATCGACGACCCGCGGTCGTTGGTGCCGGTGCTCGGTACCGGACTGCAACAGCGGCCACCGGCTCGTTTCGACGAGTTCACCCTGCCGGCCCGGGTCGGGGTCCGAGCTGACGAACAGCTGCGCAACGGTGTGCCACTCGCCGAAGTGCTTGATTACCTGGCTATTCCGCAATCAGCACGCCCGGTCGTGGAGTCGGTGTTCGCTGGTTCGCGCAGTTACGTCGAGGTGGTCGCAGGCTGCGACAACAACGGCCAGCACACCACCGCCGAGGTGGGGATGAGCATCGTCGACACCACCGAGGGCCGGGTGCTGGTCAGCCCGTCCCGTGCCTTCGACGGCGAGTGGGTCTCGACGTTTCGGCCGGGCACCGACTTCGCCATAGCCCTCGCGGTCGAACAGTTGACCGGCCTGCTGCCGGACGGGCAGTGGTTCCCCGACCGGCGACTATCCCGAGATTTCACCGCCCAGCTGTCCTAGAAGGAAAGAGAACACCGATGTCTGAAACCCCGGTGATGTCCGGCTCGTTTCGGTCGGCTATGCCGATCGTCCGTATCGCCGTCCTGGCGGACAGTCGACTGACCGACGTCGCACTTCCGACGGAACTGCCGTTGCGTGAAATCATGCCCGCGGTAGAGCGTTTGGTGGCTCCGTCTGCCTCGGATAGCGAGGCTGACACCGCGCCGGCCGACGGTGCGACCACCCGGCTGAGCCTGGCGCCGATCGGCGGTGCACCGTTCAGTCTGGATGCCAGCCTGGACACTGTCGGCGTGGTGGACGGTGATCTGCTAGCGCTGCGGCCGATGCCCATCGGTCCTGCGGCTGCAGGCATTGTGGAGGATATCGCCGATGCTGCGGTCATCTTCTCCGCTTCGAGACTTAAGCCTTGGGGGCCGGCGCACATCCAAGGGGGCGCGCTTGCCGCGGGCATCGGTGTGGTTCTTGCTGCCAGCGGGTTGGCGGTCGTCCATCGCGTGGTCACCGGCCAGCTGGTTGGCCTGCTGGCAGTCGGTGCGATTGCCGTGCTGACGGTGTTGGCTGCAGCGGTGAGCTGGGCACGCTCAACGGGTGCCGCGCTGGTGCTGTCTCTCGCGGCGCTGGTGCCGGTCGCGGCGACGTCGACCCTGTCGGTTCCCGGTGAATTCGGACCGGCCCACGTGATGTTGGGTGCCGCTGGTGTCGCCGCGTGGTCGCTGATATGTCTTATCGCCCAAGGTGGCGACAGCGGTGAGCGCGGAGTCGCGCTCTTCACCGCCACCGCCGTGGCTTCAGTGGGCGTGCTGGTGGCCGCTGGTGCGCAAACCCAATGGCAGCCACCGCTTCTGAGCATCGGTTGCGGTCTGATCACGGCGGCTCTGCTGCTCACGGTCTCGGCACCGCAGCTTTCTGCGCTGTGGGCGCGACTGCCGTTACCGGTGATTCCCGCGCCCGGCGACCCGACACCGTCGCCCCCCTCCCAGCAGGTGCTGGAGGACCTGCCGCGGCGAGTGCGGGTCACCGACGCCCACCAAACGGGGTTCATCGCCGGGGCGGCGTTGCTGGCCGTGCTCGGTTCGCTGGCGGTCGCGGTGCGGCCCGAGACGCTGACACCCTGGGCGTGGTATGTGGTCGCAGCATACGGGTTGGCATCTATTCTTCGGGCCAGGGTGTGGGATTCGGCCTGGTGCAAGGCCTGGCTGTTGGCTCAGCCCTACCTGACTGCTGCGGTGCTGTTGGTGTGTTATACCGCGACCGGGCGCTACCCGGCGGCCTTCGGGGCGGCGCTGGTGCTGTGCGCACTGGCGCTGGCGTGGGCGGTGGTCGCGTTGAATCCGTCGGTGGCGACACCGGAGAGCTATTCGCTGCCGATGCGCCGGTTGCTCGGCTTCCTGGCGTCCGGAATCGACGCGTCGCTGATCCCCGTCATGGCCTACCTGGTGGGCATCTTCAGCTGGATTCTGTCTCGATGACCCTCCGACCTGCTCGCGGTTGGGCCGCCGCGATTCTGGCGATGTTGCTGAGCAGTTCACCGGCGTCGGCAATCAGCCCGCCGGAGGTCGATCCCGCGGTTCCGCCGCCGAACGGAGCCGCGGGTCCGGTGCAGCAGATGGAGCAACGCAGCGAGTGCGTCAGCTCGGGTATCCTGCCGGGGACCGATCCGGGTGCGGCGACCCCTGCACAGCTGATGATGAATCTCTCTGCGGCATGGCAGTTTTCCCGGGGTGAAGGTCAAACTGTGGCCATCATCGACACCGGCGTTCGCCCCGGGCCGCGGTTGCCGGCGGTGGAGCCGGGCGGCGACTATGTGGCGACGACCGACGGGTTGACCGACTGCGATGGGCACGGAACGCTGGTCGCCGGGATCGTCGCGGGCCAACCTGGCGACGACGGCTTCGCTGGCGTGGCGCCGGCAGCTCGGCTGCTGTCGCTGCGGACCACCTCCGCGGCGTTCTCACCGCGGACGAGCGGCGCTGATCCGCTGCTGGCCCGCGCGGATGTCGAACTCACCGCGCTGGCGCGAGCGGTCGTGCGCGCCGCGGATCTCGGCGCCGGGGTGATCAGCATCTCCACCGTGACGTGCCTGCCGGTCGACCGCAACCTCGACCAGACCGCGTTGGGCGCCGCGCTGCGCTACGCGGCGGTGGAAAAGGACGCGGTGATCGTGGCCGCTGCGGGCAACACCGGCAATAGCGGCCAAACCGGCGGATCGTGCGAGTCCAATCCGCTGACCGACGTCAGCCGTCCGCAGGATTGGCGCAACTGGGCCGCGGTCACCTCGGTTTCCGCACCCTCGTGGTGGCAGCCGTATGTGCTGTCGGTGGCATCGTTGCGCCCGGACGGCCAACCGTCGGCGTTCACCATGGCCGGACCGTGGGTCGGCATCGCCGCCCCCGGCGAAGACATCGCGTCGGTCAGCAACCGCGACGACGGTGGTCTGGCCAATGGGCTGCCCGGCAACCAAGGAAAGCTGGCGGCGTTGAGCGGCACCGGTTACGCGGCCGGCTACCTGGCGGGGGTCGCGGCACTGGTCCGCAGCCGCTACCCGGACCTGACCGCCCCCCAGGTGGTGCGCCGCATCACTGCCACCGCGCACAATGCCGCCCGTGCACCGTCCGACGTGGTCGGAGCGGGCACCGTCGACCCCGTCGCCGCGCTGACCTGGGAACTGCCCGCAGACCCCGCTAGGGCCCCAGTCAAGCAACTCGCCGTACCACCGGTGCCGCAACCCGAGGACCCGACTCCGCGGATCGTCGCCTTCACTGGGACCGCGGTGCTGGCCCTGCTTGTCGCCGCCGTTGCCGCCAGCGCCGCCATCACCGCCCGCCGGCGAAAGGACCATTCGTGAGCACGCTTCGATCTACTCTCGCCTGGCCAGGGCCGACCCGGATCACCCTGGTCCTGTTGGTCGCGGTCCCGGCGATGATGGCCTATCCCTGGTCGTCGACGCGCGACCGCTGGGTGCTCGCTGCGGCCGTCGCGGTGTCGTTGGCGCTGCTGGGCTGGTGGCGCGGGTTGCACTTCACCACGATCTTGCGCCGCCGCGCGGCGATGTTGCAGCACCACAGCGGGGTGCACACCGACCGGCGAGCGGGCTCCGATCTGCGCGTCACGGCGCTGCTACGGATCACGCCGCCTGCCGCCGAGCCTGGCGTGCTGCCGCTGTCGCTGATCGCCGGATACCTGGACCGCTACGGCCTTCGCGCCGACGCGATCCGAGTCACCAGCCGGGCGGATGCGACGCAGCGCCACACCTGGATCGGGCTGACCTATTCGGCCGCCGAGAACCTCACGGCGCTGCGTGCCCGCTCACCGCGAATCCCGTTGCACGCAACCGCGGAGGTCGCGGCACGCCGGCTGGGCGACCAACTGCGCGAGCTCGGCTGGGAGGTCGCCGGCGCCGGTCCTGACGACGTCCCGCAGCTGTTCAGTGCCGGCGCCCGAGAATCCTGGCAGGCGTTGACGGATGACACCGGAGATTACGTCGCGGCCTACCGAATCGGAGTTGACCGCGCACTCTCCGACACCCTCGCGCAGGTCCGTGCCGATGGCGCCCGGGAAATCTGGATCGCGGTAGAGATCGCCGGCCACGCGGATCATCCCAGCATCGCGGCCGGGTGTGCGCTTCGCACAAAGGAGCGGCCACCGGGCGCCAGCCCGCTGCCCGGGCTGACCCCGCAGCACGGCTGCCACCGCGCGATCCTGTGCGCGTTGTACCCACTGTCCGGGGTGCGGCTGGACGGCCACACCGACGTGGCCGCCGACGACATCGCGGCGCTGTGCTGGCCCGTCCAAGCCGAGACGGCCCGAGCGGCTGGGGTCGTTAACAGCTAACCGAACATGAACCTGTGCAGGAAGCGCGTCATCCGGCGCAAGTAGGCTGGCTGGCTCACGTGCAGCACGTGGTTGCCGGGGAACCAGTGCAGCGCGCAGCGATCCCAGTGTTCCCAAAGCATTTCGGCTTGCTCCGGGGGTGCGAGCCGGTCACCGAGGCCGGTGATGATCAACCGGCGTTCCCTGGCCACCAGCGGCGGGTAGTTCAGTGGCGAGTGGTAGGCCGCCGCGGCCGCGAACTCTGCGCGTCTCACACCGCCCAGCCGGTGGCCGAGACTGAACACCTTGTTGGCGGGGAACCAGTCGTCGATCTCCGACTCGACCGACACCACCGGGACGTTCGGGATCACCGCTTGTAGCCGGTCGTCCACGGCGGCCAGCAGCGCAGCGGTGTATCCGCCGAGTGATATGCCGGTCAGCGCTATCCGTTCCACCCCGGTGGACATCAGATAGTCGACCACCGACCGGAAGTCGTGGACAGCTTGCGCCATCGCCTCGGCGAACCCGGACATCCCGTGCGCAAAGTATCCGAAACCACTGAACGGGGAGTACTTTTCGGCCCTCTGGCCGTGAAACGGCAAGGTGTACAAGAGCACGTCGTAGCCGGCTCGATGGAACCACGGTAGTGCGAAGAACATCCCGTTGAAGAGATACGCCGAACCCATGAAGCCGTGGATGGCACACAGCGTCGGGCGGGGCCCGTCGTCGTGACGCCAGTGCTGGGCACGCACCACGTTGTTCTGGGTCAGCGTGCGCCAGTGGGCGCGCATCGCGGGATTGACGGCTTGGAAGCTGCTGGCGAACCCGATGTTTTCGATGGTGCCGTGCGCGATGCGTTCGGCCAACGGGTTGGCCCGGCGTGACGCGATCCGGGGCAGCACGGTGGGCGCGGGAAACGATTGCGCCGCATTCCGGTCGGTTGCCAGTTCGGCATAGTAGCGCAGGTTGTCTTGCTCGTGGCGGATTCGACCCCGTCCCGCGGCGGCGGCCAGCACGGTCGGAATCATCGCCGCACCGACCATCGACGCGACCGCCGTCCGCAGGCCGATGTCCGCGATGGCCGAAGCGTCGACGATCAACCGCTGGCGCGCCGAGAGCTCGGCACGCTCCGGCAGCCCCTGCGCGCCGGCATCGGCGCCGGGAACATCGGCAATCGCGATGAGCGGGTCGACCGGGCTGGTGTCTGACGTCACGGCTCGGATGGTAGTCCCTCGGCCTCCGACTCGACGGCGAACAGCTGTGCAGCATTGCGGTAGAAGACGCCGCGCAGCCAGTCGTCGTCGATCCCGGGCAGGCGGATAACAGCAGTCAGCGCGTCGCGGTAGGCATACGGGATGTTCGGAAAGTCGCTGCCGAAAAGGATGCGGTCGCCCAGGTCGCACAATCGGTGCTGCTCTGACAGCGGAAACGGCATGGTCTGGTTGACAAACGGGGTGAAAGCCATGGTGGTGTCCAACCGCACCCGATCGAAATACTGGCATATGCGCAGGAATTCGCTGTACTCCGGCATGCCCATATGCGCGACGATCAAGCTCAGCCGCGGATACCGATGCAGCAGGCGGCGGATCGGTTCCGGCCCGGTGTGCTCGCCGGGCACCGGCCCGGAGCCGCAGTGGATGACCACCGGCGTTCCAGACTCTTCGATGACGCCCCAGACATTGTGCAGCAGAGGATCATTCGGGTCATAGCGGCCCACCTGGATGTGGGCCTTGAAAACACGGGCGCCTGTGTTGATCGCGTCGGCGACGTAGCCGGCGGCACCCGGTTCCGGATAGAACGTCGCGGTGGCCAGGCAATCCGGAGTCGACTGGGCGAAATCTGCAGCCCACTGGTTCAGCCAAGCGGCCATCTTCGGCTTGTGCGGATAGACCAACGAGGTGAATCGGAGCACACCGAACTTCCGCAGTGTTTCGATGCGCTGGGCTTCGCTGGTGCGGTATATGACCGGCCACCGGCGCCCCACCATCGGGCCAGCCGAGTCGAAATAGTGCCACACCTTGTCCAGCACGGACTTCGGCATGAAATGGGTGTGCACGTCGATCATGCCGGGCAGACCCAGCCCAGACCATATCCCCCGGACCGCCGCGGCCTCGTCGTCATGGGTGTTCACGTGCTTGCCGTCACCTCCTCGGGTTTGCCGTTGCGGCCCGCCGGTCGAGGCTATCGTGCATCTGGTGGAGACGCTGATCACGGGGCTGGGGCTGCTGGAATCACCCCGTTGGCACCACGACAGGCTGTCGCTTCGACTGCGCTGCCGGGCCGCCCGGCAGCGACACCGCCCCGGGCTTTATCGCCCTGGTCACCGCGGAGGGACGCGCACAGGTGGTCGCCGAGGACCTGGCCTTCCCCAACGGAATGGCGGTCAGCGCCGACAACGCCACCCTGGTGGTCGCCGAGTCGTATCGGCACCGGCTCACCGCCTTCGACATCGGTGCCGACGGGTCGCTGGCGAATCGCCGGGTGTGGGCGAACGTGGGCGAGCACTCACCCGACGGCATCTGCTTGGACCGCGAGGGCGCGGTTTGGTATGCCGACGTCGGCGCCCGTTGCTGCGTGCGTGTCGGCGAGGGCGGTGCCATTCTGGACTGCGCGCGGTTCGACCGGGGTGCGTTCGCCTGCATGCTCGGCGGGGCGGACGGCGCCACCCTGTTCGTGGCCGCTGCGCACTGGCCGGGGGCGGAGCGCTTGCGCGAACACACCGCCTGGGACGGCACCGTGCTGTGCATCCCCGCACCCGCCCCGGGCGCGAGATGGCCCACACGCGGCTGAGCCGGAGGAATGGAGCAAGGCTGAACAATGCTGTCGCACACCGTTGCGGGCAGGGTCGGGGGCTGGTCTCTGTCGCTGGCCGCGGTGGTCGGCTATGCGGTGATGTGGCTGGGCTACCGGCAGGGCTGGGGCTGGCTGGACGGGCTCGACTCGTCGACTTTGCGAACCGGATACGACATCGGAGCCACCCACCCGGGCTGGGTGTGGTTCTGGGATGGGGTGTGTACGGTGTTCGCGCCAACCACATTTCGGGTGCTCGGCCTGATAGTGGCGGTGGCTTCGCTGGTGAAACACCGGGTGCGGGCGGCGCTGTTCGTCGTGATCAGCGTGGAGTTGAGCGGGCTGGTCAGCGAGGCGGCCAAGGGCCTGGCCGACCGGCCGCGGCCGGCGACGGCGATGGTGGCGGCATCGTCGTCGTCGTTTCCGTCGGGACACGCCCTGGGGGCGATGGTCGGGGTGGTGGCGCTGCTGGCGGTGACGCTTCCGGTACTCAGCCGTCCGGTGCAGGTGGCTGCCGTCCTGGCGGGAGCGCTGATCGTGATCATGGTGGGGCTCGGCCGGGTCGCCCTGAACGTGCATCACCTGTCGGATGTGCTGGCCGGCTGGGCACTGGGCTACCTGTACGTCGGAGTGTGCGCGCGGCTGGTGTCTTCGCGCAACTTCCTCAAAAAAGAGCTGCCAGTAGACGAACTGGAGTACAACCAGCAGGACTGAGTTCGTGCGCCATCGTCGGCCGATGCGGCTATGTCAAGCGACCGTGACCCAGCCGTGTCTAAACCTTTACTTGACCCTCCAGCTTCGGCTGACCGACGATGAGACGATGCGCGAATTGCTGAGTGTGCTCTGCGTCGCGATGTCTGCGGCTGGAGTATCGCTGGTCGCCGCACCGGCCGGCGCCGCTGTCGTGGGTCCGTGGTTCGCCCGCTCCGTCGGCAACGCCACCCAGGTCGTTTCGGTTGTCGGAGTTGGTGGTTCGCGCGCGAAGATGGATATCTACCAGCGCACCGCGGGCGGTTGGCAACCTGTCGACGTCGGTATTCCGGCTCATGTCGGCTCGGCGGGTATGACACCGCGTGCCAAGAGTGGATACCCGGCCACCCCGATGGGGGTGTTCAGCCTGCCCTATGCGTTCGGCACCGCCCCGAACCCCGGTGGGGGACTGAAGTACGTGCAGGTCGGGTCCGAACACTGGTGGGACGGCGATGACCGGAGCCCGTCGTTCAACACGATGCGGGTTTGCGAAGAGGCGCAGTGTCCGTTCAACACCGGCGAGAGCGAGAATCTCGACATCCCGCAGTACAAACACGCGGTGGTGATGGGTGTCAACGACGCTCGCGCCCCCGGACGCGGTGCGGGGTTCTTCTTGCACACCACCGACGGTGGGCCGACGGCGGGGTGTGTGGCCATCGACGACGGCGCCCTGGTGAACATCATCCAGTGGCTGCGCCCCGGTGCACTGATCGCGATCGCCCAGTAGTCGAGCCCTGGGCTCTGAATCAGGCCAGGGCGGAACCAGGCTTCACCGTGAAGCCGACGTCCGCCAACGACATCGTCGCCTCGTAGGTGCGGTCGTATCCGGTTGCGCTGATCTGCCAGCCGTCAGCGGTGCGCCGGTAGCGGTCCCGGTAGAACGCCGCGCCGATCAGCATGAAGTCGGCCTCCGCGACGATGACGCGATCCTGCAGGTACCAGATGCCCGATGCCTCATTGCCGGTTACGGTGATCTCCGGATGGGTCACCCGGTGTTCGGTGATGACGGAAGTGCCCAGCGACGAACGCAGGTAGTCGACCAGCTCGCTGCGGCGAGTAAAGCGCAGCGGGCCGGTAGCGATAGAGGATCCGTAGTCGACGACGACGTCCTCGGTCAGGGTGGCGGCGAAGTCGTCCCAGTGCTTGGTGTCCAGCGCCCGCAGATACCGGTATTTGACCTGCTTGATCGCTTCGACGTCGGCGGTCGGGTCGGGCGGTTGAGGGCTCACCAGGTCATTGCAGCACATCGGCACGTCGTGGTGCCGGGCGGAGCTTTATTTTTGATGCCATGACTGACGTCCGCAGCAGATACGCAACGCTGTCTCGTGACGAGCTGGCCATCATGGTTCCCGAGCTGCTCCTCATCGGGCACATGATCGACCGCTCCGGCATGGCCTGGTGCATCCAGGAGTTCGGGCGCGAGGAGATGCTGCAGATCGCCATCGAGGAGTGGTCCGGCGCCAGCCCGGTCTACACCCGGCGGATGCAGCGCGCGCTGGGCTTCGCGGGTGACGACGTGCCCACCATCTTCAAGGGGCTGCAGTTCGACATCGGCTCGCCGCCGCAGTTCATGGACTTCCGCTTCACGGTCTACGACCGCTGGCACGGCCAGTTCGAGACCGCCAGCTGCGGTGCGCTGCTCGACGTGGAGCCGCTCGGCGAAGACTACGTGTTCGGCATGTGCCACACCATCGAGGACCCGAC
>NZ_JBYCLE010000311.1:0-12571 GCF_057473765.1 Mycobacterium sp. TH-M106
GTGGTTTATCAGATGCCTTTCGTGCACGACGGCATGCGCGGCATCGCCGACTTCGTTGAGCGTGTCGAAGACAACGAGCACGCAACGGTGTCCTACGAGCCTGTTGACGCAAAGCTGGCCCGCAACGAGGCCAAGCCCGGGCACGTTTTGCAGCTGTGCTTCTACGCCGACGCGATCGCAGCGCTCACCGGGGTGCGGCCACGCCGGATGCGGCTGTGGTTGGGGTCGGGCGGTGTCGAAGATCTGGTCGTCGACGAGTTCGCGCCGTATTGGCGTCGGCTGCGCAGCCAACTCGCCCGGGCGTTGGCCGCCGGGCCCAACCTCGAAACGGTGCCCGAACCCTGCGCGCACTGCGAGTTCTGCGAATTCTTCGACGTATGCACCGCCCGGTGGCGCGGGGAGGACTCGCTGGTCTATGTCGCGGGTATCCGCGCCGCGGAGCGGGCCGCGCTCACCGAGGATGGCGTACCGACCCTGGCTCGGCTCGCGGAGCACCGCACAGACGTCGACGGGCTCCGTCCGCAAAGGCTGGCACGACTGGTCGAGCAGGCCTCGCTTCAGGTTCGAGCCCGGCTCGACGATACGGGCCCGCTGCCGTACGCCATGATCGAACCCGGCGCCGACCCGACCTGGGGGCATGGCCTGGAGTTGTTGCCGGCGCCCGACGACGGCGATGTCTTCCTCGACTTCGAAGGCCATCCGTTCTGGCGCCCCGACACCGGGTTGTTCTTTCTGTTCGGTCTGCTCCAACGCGAACCAGATGGCCAGTGGCGGTATCGAACCTGGTGGGCTCACGACCTTAACGAGCAAGCAACCGCGATAGCTGCGCTGATCGACTTTCTGGAGACACGCCGCACCGGCTACCCGGATGCGCATGCCTACCACTACAACCACACCGAGCGTTCAGCCTTGGAACGGTTGACCGCAATCCACGGTATTCGAGAGGCACAGCTGAACCGGTTGGTGCAGACCGGGTTTTTCGTCGACCTGCTAGCGGTGGTCCGCAACGCGGTACAGGCCGGCGTCGAATCCTACGGACTGAAGTCCGTCGAGCGGTTGACCACCTTTGAACGCGGCCACGATATCGACGCCGGTTCCGGCGCTGTGGTCGAATACGACCAGTTCATCGCCGATCAAGACCAGGCCAGGCTGGGCCGCATCGCCTCCTACAACGAAGACGACGTGCGGGCCACTCTGGCGCTGCGCGACTGGCTGATCGATCACCGGTCTGCGGAAATGCCTTGGCGCACAGCACAGCTTGAGCCCGATGCCGGCATCCCGGAACTCGACGAGCAGGTGGACCGACTGCATGCCTTCCACCCGGACACCCCGGAGCACCTGCTCGGTGACGTCCTGGGGTACTGGCTTCGGGAATGGTGCGCGTATGTCGCACCGAAAATGAGCAAATGCGACGCGGACCCGACGACGCTGTTCGACGATCCCGAAGTCCTGTCCGGGCTGCAGCCGGTCGGCTTGGTTGAGCGGATCGGCCGGTACGGCACCCCGATAACACCGGCTATGCGGTTTGCTTTCCCGCCCCAGGACAGCGCCGGCTTTCCCAGTGATGACGGTGCCGTGCTGTACATGAGCCCCGACGGGCTGAGGCACTACGCCACGATCGACCGGCTCGACCGCGACAGCGGGCACCTCGACTTGCTCTGGAACGACGGGAAGCAGGAATCCGGCTATCTGCCCGGCACCGTCGTCGTGCATGACTGGATGTCAACCAAACCCAAGGCGCTGGCGCTGTCGCAGTTCGCCGCGCATGTGCTGGACCCGCAGGTAGCCGAACCGAACGCCGTGACCGCGGCGCTGTTACGACGCGACCTGCCCAGATTCACGGCCGGTGGTGGGCCCGCCGACGGTCTGTTCGGTGAAGACCTCACCGAGATGACCAGGTGGGCAACCCAACTCGACCACAGCTACGTCGCGATCCAGGGTCCGCCCGGCACGGGTAAAACCTACTGCGCGGCCCACCTGGTGCACGCGTTGATCATCGCCGGTCGTCGCGTCGGGATCACCGCGATGAGCCACGCGGCCATCGACCATCTGCTGAAGGCGATCGTCAAAGTCTTCGACGACGCCGGCGAGCGTGACCTGCTGTGCGCCATACGCAAACCCGGCTCAGAGACAGGACGCCGACTCGCCGGGATCGCCTACACAAGCACCAATGCGCAGTGCGTGGCAGCACGATTCAACCTTGTCGCCGGAACGACCTGGTTGTTCGCGAGCGCCGAACTGCGAAGCGCCCCCGTCGATGTACTGCTCATCGACGAAGCCGGACAACTGGCACTGGCTGATGCGCTGGCCGCGTCCTGCTCTGCGCACAACCTGATTCTGCTCGGCGATCCGCTGCAGCTTCCCCAGGTCACCCAGGCCGTCCACCCCGGCGGTGGCGGCAAAAGCGTTCTCGCCCATGTCCTCGGCGACGAAGTGACCTTGCCTGCGAAGCGCGGAGTTTTCCTCTCCGAGACCCGGCGCATGCACCCCGACGTGTGCGCGTTTATCTCCACCCAGATCTACCAGGGCCGGCTGACCAGCCATCCCGATTGCCGGCAGCAGACCACCGTAGCGGGAACCGGCCTGCGTTGGCTGGCCTGCGAGCATCAGGACAACACCACCGAATCGGTCGAAGAAGCCGAGCTGATCGCCGCAGCGCTCGCCCGGCTGATCGGGACTCCGTGGACCAACCAGCACGGCAAGGTGAATCCGCTGGCCGCCGACGACTTCATGGTGGTGGCGCCCTACAACGACCAGGTCCACCTCATCCGCGATCGGCTCGCCGAAAACCCGGACGTCGCCGCGGTTCCGGTCGGTACCGTCGACAAATTCCAGGGGCAGGAAGCCGCCGTGGTCTTCTTCAGCATGGCTACCTCAACCGGGGAAGACATGACCCGCGGTGCCGACTTCCTGTTCTCCCGCAACCGACTCAACGTCGCGATCAGCCGCGCCCGCTGCCTGGCCTATCTGGTATGCACCGAGGAACTCCTCAACGCCCGAGCGCGCACGGTCGACGAGATGCGTTTGATCGCAACGCTCAACGGGTTCGTCGAAAAGGCCGGCCTGCCGACCGCCGCCGCCGGGAACGATAGAGACAAGTGCCCGGCTACGCGCGACAACGGAGCTTGTCGCTGCAAGGCGGGCAACTGTGCCTATCCCCCGGTGCGGTGACGGATGTGGCTGGTGGTGTTCGCCAGACGGGCCACACCCGGAAACGGGCCCCGAACCCTGCGCGCACTGCGAGTTCTGCGCATCCGCCAGGTACACGGTATGCACCGCAATGAAATACGTATGAGCTGCCCCCTGAAAGTGGTCTACGGTATCCCTGGACGTCACAGCACGCTGGCTGCGATGGTTTCGCGAACGTAGGGGGCCGCATGCATCGCGCACTTCGTCGGTACTGCACCGCCGGTGTCGCCATCGCCGGGGCGAGTCTGATTGCTATCCCGCCGGCGGCACCGCCGACGCCCGACGCTCAGGCCCGTGTGGTGCGGCTGGCCAGCGTCGACGACGCGAGCTCACCGCTGGGAGACGGCACGGCCTTGGTCATCGGCCCCAGCGGCATCCCGATACCGTCTCAGTCCTACGTGGCCGCCGCCGACTCGATGTACCTGCAACCGCTCGGCTTCACCGGCTCCACCGAGCCCTTGTTCACCCCCGAGGGGCTGTACCCGGTGACCGGCGTCAAAAGCCTGCCCACCGACACGTCGTTCGCCCAGGGCCAGCAGATCCTCGACTCGGCGGTCCATAGCCAGATCAACGCCGGCGGCGTCGACGCGGCCAACCCCGTGGTGGTTTTCGGCTGGTCCCAGAGTTCGTCGGTCGCTTCGCTGACGATGCCCCAGCTGAACAGCGAACACGTGCCTAGCGACGACGTGCACTTTGTGCTGGTCGGTGACCCGAGTGCGCCTAACGGCGGGGTGCTGGAACGCTTCGACGTCCCATTCAACGGTGAGAGCCCGTCTTTCCCGAGCCTGGGTATCACGTTCAGCGGCGCGACCCCGGCCGATCTCTATCCGACCGACATCTACACCATCGAATACGACGGTTTCGCCGACTTCCCGCAGTACCCGATCAATGTCCTGTCCGACCTCAACGCATTTTTCGGCCTGCTTCTTGCGCACGGCGCGTACATGGGTCTGACACCCGAACAGCTCAAACCGGTCGCCGACGGCGGTGAGGCCATTCAACTTTCGACGTCGGCGTCCGACACCATGACCGACTACTACATGATTCCGAACACGGAACTGCCGCTGCTGCAACTGCTGCAGTTGCTCCCGGTCGTCGGCCAGCCGCTCTACGACCTACTCGAGCCTGACATGCGGATTCTGGTGAACCTGGGCTACGGCAGCATCACCGACGGCTGGTCGCAGGGGGACGCGAATGTTCCCACCACGTTCGGTCTGTTCCCCAACGTCGACCTGACCCAGCTCGCCACCGCGCTGGGCAACGGCCTGCAGACAGGCATCCACGACGCGATCGCAGCACTAAAGAACCCGGCTAACTACCAGCCGACGCCGATCATGGACAACCCCGCGCTGTCGACGCTGATCGCGTCGGGGACGCACGCGTTGGGGATCGATCTGCAGCACGCGTCCCTTGATCAGCTGTTGCACACGCTGCTCGGGTTCTTCGGGTTCCCGGCTTCGGATGCGACGCTGACCTCGTCACCCACCGACATCATCAACGCCCTCACCGGCACGTTCTCGGCTGATTACGCAACCCTGCTCCCTGTTGCAGACACAGCCACCGCCATCCTGACCGGCCTTCCGGAATACGACACAACCCTTTTCCTGGACCAGCTTCACGCAGGGAATCTCCTTGGCGCGATCGGTGATCCGATCGCCGCCGACGTAGCGCTGGTCCCGTTCGCGTTCACCTTCGGCACACTCGCACCCGTCGGGGAAGTGGCCTTGGGAACCGTGGCCAACCTGGCGACCCTATTCTCTTGATGGGCTGCTCATTGGCGACTGTGGCCCAGCCATCCGGGCCGCGCCCACCAAGCCCGGCCGCAGTCACCGGCGGCCCGCCAGCCCCCGGCCCGTCCGCCGCTGCGGTCAAAGCTGGACAGCTGCAGGGTCTGGGTGTCGGCGCTCAGATACGGCAACCGGTCCAGCCGGCGGTAGGTGTCCCAGCCGGTCAACCTGGTGTTGCAACTATTGGTACCCTTGCTGCGGTAGAAAGGTACCACTATGGCGTTGAACATCAAGGATGCTTCCATTCACGAAACGGTGAAGCAGATCGCGAAGATCACCGGCGAGTCCCAGGCCCAGGTGGTGGCCACGGCGGTAAACGAACGGTTGGCCAGGCTGCAAAGCGACGATCTCGCGGCCCGACTGCTGGCCATCGGTCACAAGGCCGCGCTGAGGATGAGTGCCGAAACCAGGCGGTTAGATCACGCAGCCCTGCTTTATGACGACCGTGGGCTCCCGGCGTGATCACCGATACCTCTGCGCTTATCGCGATCCTCAAAGAGGAGGACGACGCCGCCGTCTACGCCCGAGCGATCGCCACCGCGGATGCGCGACGGCTGTCGGCGGCCAGCTACCTGGAGTGCGGGATCGTCTTGGATGCCCAGCGAGATCCGATCCTCAGCAGGGCGCTCGATGAGCTGGTCGAGGAAGCCCGGTTGACGATCGAGCCGGTCACGGAGCGCCAGGCGCGGATCGCCCGCCAGGCCTACGTCGATTTCGGCAAAGGCAGCGGTCATCCAGCGGGGCTGAACTTCGGTGATTGCCTCTCGTACGCGCTCGCGATCGATCTCCGGGAGCCGCTGCTGTGGAAGGGTGATGACTTCGAGCACACTGGGATCCCATCGGCATTGGAAAGCTGAATCGGCATGGCCGCGCAGCGCATGAACCGCGGGCAAACCCGGAGGCCGGCAGGCCACATAACACTTCTGTTATCGTTATTCAGTGACGTCCTACGGCGGAGACCTGATCCGCGAAGCGCGGCGGCGAACCGGGCTGACCCAGGCCGAACTGGCAACCCGGGCCGGGACGTCCCAGCCCGGGATCGCACGCTGGGAGTCCGGTCGCACCGCGGTAAGCCTGGATGACGTGCTCCGCCTGGTACGGCTTTGCGGCTTCGACCTGGAGATCATGCTGGTGACGCGTGACGATAGCGACATGGCGCAGGCAGCGCGGCTGGCTGAGTTGTCTGGTCAGGAACGGATGGACCGCCACACCCGGCTGGCGCTGCAGCTGCGGGCAGTGCGCGACTGACATGGAACTCGACCTGGCCCGGTTGTTCGAGGTGCTCGACCGACACCACGTGGCGTACGTCCTCATCGGCGGGCTGGCGGCGGTCTACCACGGCTCACCGTTCCCGACCGAGGACGTCGACATCACGCCGCAGATTGACCGGGCGAACCTGACTCGGCTTGTAGCGGCGCTTGTCGAACTCGATGCACGGGTGCGCACGGATTCGGTGCCGGAGGGCTTGCCATTCGCCGCCGACGCAGACTCCCTGGCTGCCGTGCAAATGTGGAACCTCACGACAACGGCCGGCGATCTTGACTTATCGTTCACGCCGGCGGGGACCGCAGGCTACTCGGACCTGCGCAAGGACGCGGTTGTGGTGGAACTGTACGGGGTGGCTGTGCCGGTCGCCTCGCTCGCTGACGTCGTCCGGTCGAAGCAGGCAGCCAATCGGCCCAAGGACCAGCGCGTGCTTCCCACGCTCCGCGAGATCCTCGCCCGCGGTTCACGCGGCTCGGCTAGAGCGCAGGATCGTGGTCGCGACACAGGCCAATCACGCCCGGACTGCTGAGCGCTACGAGCCGACGGTGGTCACTGCAATCCGAGCGCGTCGCGCAGCCGGTCGGCGTCCATGCCGCCGCGAGCGGCCGCACCGGCCGGGAAGGAATCCAGGAGTTTGATCAGATCGCCGCGCCGGGTGGGGTCATCGGCGGCCTGCCGGGGGGTGTGGCCGTCGGGGGCGGGATGGTGTCGTCGAGCGCGGCCTGGATGCCGGCCGGATCGCCGATCCGCACGCGGGCTTCGCAGAGCACCATCGGATCGCCCTCGGTGTTGGCCAGCCTCGGCGGCGCGAACCGGCGGCTGAGCCATGCCACCAGTTCCGCTGGCTCGGGTTCGGAGTCCAGCAGTTCGATCAGTGGGCCGCGTTCGTGTAACGCGACCGGCTCCAGCCCACCGAAGATCTGCATGGTGTCCCCGGCGGGCACCACCCTGGCGCAGATCAGCTGCCCGGGTTTGAGCTGGGGGCTGGCGGTCCGCTCACACACCTCGTGACTGTCGCCACTGCGCACGTCGCGCACGGTGATTCCCTGCCCGGGGCGCACCTGCTCGACGTCGAACACCGACCGGTCCACCAGCAGCCACTGCTCGGCCAGTGACCGCTCGTCGTCGGGCAGCAGCGACCCGCGCACCGCGAGGAACTCCTCGAACGCACCGCCTTCGAAGAGCACCGCGTCCACCACCAGCGGGTCGCCCATCGCTGCGATCAGCGTGTCGCGGGGGTCGTCCTCGTCGTCCTCGTCGTCCGCCATGTATCGGCTGCGCGCATAGGCCGTCTCGACGAGCAGCTCCCTCCAACCGCCGGACAGCATGTGCTGGAAGGCCTTTGCATACAACCAGCCGGCCCGTTCGGGCAGCGGCAGCTGCTCGCGGCCGAGGTGGCACTTCTTGTACTTGCGGCCGGACCCGCACCAGCACGGCTGGTTGCGGCCCAGGTCGCGGCGCGGCTCGGAGCGGTAGCGCTGCAGCAGCTCCATCAGCGGGTCGTCCGGCTGCGCGCCGGCGCGGTGCAGCAGCGCCAGCCCGCCCTCGGCGTCGCCGCGGTCGGAGGCGATGCGGGCCAGATCGAGCAGCGGCAGCGGCCAGTCGACGTTCATCGACTCGGCCGCCAGCAGCTCGCGTTCGTGTCCGTCGACGTCGCCCATGCGTGCCAGCGCCGCCGCGCGCAGCCACCGGCAGGCCACCCGCGCCGCCGGCGGCACCCTGGCCTCCAACAGCTCGGCGAACACCTTGAGCGTGGCCCCCTCGGTGGGGTCGATGTCGATGGTCTCGTCGACCAGCAGTTCGGCCAGCTCCGGGTCGGCCAATGCGGCCCCGAATGTGCCAGCCAATTCGACGGCCCGGTCGAACTCGGGTGTGCCGGTGCCCGCGCCGTCGCGAAGGGTAGCCACCGCGGCGTCCAGCGACCCGGCGGCGGCGGTGTTGAGCGCCAGCAAAAGCGAAATCTTCGTGAAGGAAAAGACCAGCGCGTACAACACCACCGCGTCGTAGTCGTCGAGATCATGGATTGCGGCCATGCGTTCGCATCCACGCTCGAAATCCCAACGTGCGAAGTCGAATCCGGTCGGCGCCAACCACTCGCCGCGTTGCGCCAGGCCGTAGTCGGCGACGACTTCTGACAGCGGCGGCGTCGGCTCGGTGAACAACGCAGGGTCGCTGACGCACGCAGTCCAGACCGCCACGTCGAAGAACTCCGGCTCGTCGGCGTCGAGCGTCGCCGCGAGCGCAGCGCCGACCCCAGCATCGGTCACCGCGGTGACCGGCTCGATCACCAGGCCCTTCGTGGTCAGCCGGATCCCAACCAGATCCCCCTCGGTGATGCCGGATGCCGCGAGTGTGCCCGGCGCTAGCAGCAGCGCCGCGCCTTCCTCGGCCAACTCAGCCGGGATGTCGCGTTCCTCGAAGAGCTCGTCGTCGTATCCGGCCAGCACGTTCTGCACCGGCGACCCGTCGGCCAGCCGCTGGTACTGCTCGTAGTTGCAGAGCGTGGTGATCGGGTCCAGGTCCGGCGCCGTCACGAGCAGGTCGTGGGACGCCTCGTCTGCACTGACCCGGTGGGTGAACACTCGACCGGCCAGCACAGCTGGCAGCCATATCCACCGGTCATCAGCCAGCTGCGTTGCTGGACAGTCGATTTCGTCGAGAACCTGGTCTGCGGTGTCGTCCGGGTCGGGCACACCCGCGTCCCGCAGGCGCTGGGGCAGATCCTCCCCGTCCAGTGGTCCGTGCTCGGCGAGGATTCTTATCGGGATCTCCAATGCGTCGAACGCTGCTGCCACGTCGACCACCCTATGCCCGCGGTGTGACGGGAGCGTGTCGCACCCTCGGCGCGGGGTGGCGGAGCGACAGCCAGCAGGTGAAGTGACACCGCCTGCGGCGGCTGCCAGACTTCGCCGCGGAGGAGGTGGACGATGGGCCGGTTGGGGGGTAGCAGATGACCGGCCTGTCGCTGGTCGACATCGACCGGTGGAACCCCGACGCGGTGCGCGAGGTATTCCACGCGGCGCGCAACCGCGCCGAAGCCACGTCGATCGCCGCTGACGCCCTGGCCACGCTGCCGGTCTTTGCGACCTGGGGCGGGCGCGCCGCCGACGCAGCCGGCAATGCGGTCGAGGCGACTCGCAGGGATCTTGACGCACACGGAAACGAGGCGCTGGCGGTGGCGCGTGCCGCCGACCGTGCCGCGGACCGAATCGCGAAGGTCAAACGCGACCTCGCTGTGCTGCGCGAGGATGTCGCCGCCGCACACGCCACGATGGATCCGCTGTCCAACAACGTCATCCCCGTCGGACAGGTGGCGCTGCAGGCCCGCCTGGACGCCATCATCGGCGCGGCCAATGCCGCCGACGAAGAACTGGCCAACGCCATCGACATGGCCGACGGCGACGCGCCCATCCCGAACGACCCCTCCGGGCCCGTTGTCGGGCCGGACGGACTGAGCCCGGCCCAGATCGCCGACGACGCGCTACAAGAACAGCGTCAACGCGCGGCGTTCCGGCAGGTCTACGGCCGCGATCCGGTGTCGGCCAACGACTGGCGGATGGCGGCCGCGCTGGACCCGACCAGCTACCAGCCGCGAAATCACGGGGTGGACGCCGAAGTCGTCGCGGGCCGGTTCACCCCGCAGCCGGGCCGCGGCATCACCCGGACGAACCTGTTCATCCCCTCGGAGAAGGTGCAGAACTTCGCTATGGACTTCACCGATCTGGTCACCGGACGCTGGGTTCCGGACAACTTCGGCGACAACCGGCTGCCGTCGGCGTTCGCCGATATGGAAGGCTCGCGCGTGACGATGATGCTCGACTACGACAACGGGGTGATCGTGGCACGGCAGAACCCGACTGTCGCCGTCGACGGGCGGCGCGGCGGTGCGCGTGCCGCCGTCCCGAAGGTCAATGTGCTGGAGGCGCCGGACGGCCGGATCACCGTCGACTACAACGCCCACGACGCCTATGAGCCGTTGCTGGGCAAGCTCGCCGGCCTGACGGTCAACGGCCGGGTGACGTTCGCCCCCGGCGCCGATGGTGCCATGACGTTGGGCGGCGCGACAACCATCTACCCCAGCATGGAGACCTACCAGTACCGCCCCGGTGGACAACCGGTTCAGCTGCAATGGAATCCGGCGAACTCCGGCAGCGAAGTGGGTCCGGCCACCAGCCTTTTCCGGTACCACTGGGTGGGCGACACCTCGATTCCGGTCGTGAAACCAGATGTCCCGCAGTGGCAATGGGAGACGGGGGCGGGTGCGGTCTTCAACGTCTACGCCACCGATCTGACGTCCCCCGCGTCGGGTCCGCTGCCGACCGTAGCCCGGGGGAGATGACGTGACGGTCCGGCAGGTCGTGCGGTCGATCCTGATGGTGCTGGCGGTGGTGTGCCTGGTCGCCGGGGCGGGCATGGCCGTCGAGTTCGTCGTCAAGGAAGCTCACGACCCGGCGGGATCGGTGGGCGAGACGCTCATCGCGGTCATCATGGGGCTGCTGGTGTACGGCCCGATGATGGTGGTGACCGGGTGGCCGGTCTCGATTCCGGTCGTCGTCGTTGCCGGCTTGCTGGTTGCTTATCTGTGGCCGCGATATCGGCGTCGTCGTGAGCGGTCCACGCCCGGGGCCGCGGCTAGGGTCGCTGGCGTCATCCTGCTCGGTTACGGGGGTCTGGTCTGCCTGGCCTTTCTTGCGCTGCTGCTGCACCCCCGCTAAAGCGGCGGCAATCCCGCCTCAGTCGCGCAGCCGAACCATGCGGGTCGTCGAACTCTCATCGAGCTCAACCAGATCGGAGCGAGACCGCAGGAAATCGCTGAACGATTTGAAGCCCAAAGCCTTTTCGCTGAACGACGGGTCCATCCGCTTCATCTGCGCCTTGACCGCCGAGTTGTGCAGCCAGTCGACGTCGTCTTTCTCCAGCCCGATCTGCAGCGCCCGAGTGAGCAGCCCGGTGGCGGCCGCCTGCGGATCCGGCGGTGCCGGCTCCTCGGGTTCGCCCTTGGCCCGGGCCGGTCGCTTCGATTCGCTGCTGGCCGGTTCGACGGCCGGCACCCCCGGCAGCGCGTCGTAGCTGATGAAGTCGTCGCAGGCCGCGGCGAGCGCCCGGCTGGTCGATCCGGCCACCCCGATGCCCACCACGTAACGGCCCAGCCGTTTGCAGCGCTGCGCCAACGGAATGTAGTCGGAGTCGCCGGCCACGATCACCACATGGGTCAGATCCGGCAGCCGGAACATGTCCTCGACCGCGTCGACGGCCAGCCGGATGTCGGCACCGTTCTTTCCGTAGGCCGCGGCCGGGAACAGCTGCACCAGATCGACCGCGCGCGCCACCAACTGCTCGCGGTAGCCGATGTTGACCTGCGCCGACCAGTCGGCGTAGGCGCGGGTGAGCACCAGCGTCCCGAACGACGACGCTAGGTCGATGATCGCGCCGACGTCGACGGTTGCCCGCGCCAGCCGGTCGGGATGCTTGTCGAAGCCCTTGGCCTTGTCGCGCTGAAACGAGTTGCGGCCGTTGACCTGGTCATAGCGTGAGATCACGATGTTGTCGAAGTCGAGGTATACCGCCACCCGGGTGTCGCCGGAATCCGCCATGGGTCCAGTGTGGTCCATCCAGGGGTGCGGCGGCTGCTTTATGACGCCACCGCGTGGCGGGGCGCCACTCGCGAGGCTGGTGGCGCGCACAGCCGGGCGTCACGCCTCTCGCAGCCGCAACGCCAGCCCGCTGGCCCGCACCGCCCGTCGGCCAAGCGCGGCCCGGATCTCGGCCTCCGATCCGACGACCCGCACCTTGTGCCTGGCGCGGGTCACCGCGGTGTAGAACAGCTCGCGGGTCAGCAACCGCGATTCGACCGGCGGCATCAACACGGTGACCTCGCGCGCCTCGCTGCCCTGGCTCTTGTGGATCGTCATCGCATACATGGTCTCGACATCGCAGAGCCGCCCGGTGGCCAAGTCCACCGGCCTTGACGCCGTGGCGATCACCGCCCGCAGGCCGTCGTTGCGCACGACGACGACGCCGGTGTCACCGTTGCGCACCCCCAGCCCGTCATCGTTGGCGGTGACCAGCACCGGGCGCCCGGCGTACCACTCCGCCCACACCGGGTCGCCGGTCTCCTCGGCGACCCAGCGGCGGGCCTGCCGGTTCCAGTGCCGCGCCCCGTGCGGGCCGTCGCGGTGCGCGCACAGCAGCCGGTGTTCGTCGAGTGTGCGCAACGCCTCCGCGTCGTTCCCGAGCAGTGCGGCCTGCCGCACCCGCAGGGCGTGCGGCACCACGATGTCCGCCAACTGCTCGGCCGTGTCGGCTGAGTCGTCCAGCCACTCGACGTG
>NZ_JBYCLE010000312.1:0-8906 GCF_057473765.1 Mycobacterium sp. TH-M106
GCTGGCGACCCTGGCCGGGCGGGCGATGGGAGGTCCCGCGGCAGCCTCCGTCGCCGGCGCCAACGTGCGGGTCGTCGACAAGGAGGCCGACCTCGACTTGGACAACCTCACCACGGCCACCATCCTGGTGATCCCGGCTGCAGAGGAGGCAGGCCAATGACGGGTTTCGCCATGGTGCCGCCGGAGATCACCTCGGAACTGATCTATTCCGGTCCCGGCGCCGGATCAATGGTTGCCGCTGCGACGGCTTGGAATGACCTTGCCACCGAGCTGCACACCGCGGCAACCTCCTATGGCACCGTGATCACAAAGCTGACCGCTGCGGGGTGGACCGGGCCGTCCTCGGCTGCGATGCAAGCGGCTGCCGCACCGTACGTGACGTGGCTGTCGACCACAGCGACACAGGCGTTGACGACGTCCGTCCACGCCGAGGCCGCGGCAAGTGCCTACCAGACGGCGCTAGCGGCGACGGTGCCACCTGAGGCGGTCGCCGCCAATCGCAGTCAGCTGGTGATGCTGCTGGCCACCAACATCATGGGCCGTAACACGGCGGAGATCGCAGCCAACGAAGCGCAGTACGAGCAGATGTGGGCCCAAGACGCCGCCGCTATGTCCGGTTACGCCAGCGCCTCGGCAGCCGCTACCCGGCTCCCCCCGTTCACCGCGCCGCCGAAGACCACGAATACAGCAGGCTCAGCCAGCCAGGCGGCGGCGGCAGCGCAGACGGCAGGCAACTCGACCGGCAGTGCCGTTCAGTCCGCGCCGGCCGCGCTGATGCAGAATTTGTCGACCCTCTACACCGACACGTACTCCAACGCTGCCGCCGTCGGCGAGGGCGGCATGATGGGCAACGTCAGCCTGACCGGCACCAATGTGGGCATGGTCCAGATGAAGACGTTGTGGGGCATGATGCCCTATGAACTGCCGCCGATCTCGGAATCCGAGCTGGGGGCCGGCCTCACCGCGATGCAGCCGGTGCTGCCGAACGCGGGTCTGATGAGTGCGGTCTCAGCGGACGCCGGCAACGCGCCGAGGGTCGGGCAGTTGTCGGTGCCGGCCAGCTGGGGTACGGCTACCCCGGCGATCAGGCTGGCGGTCACCGAATTGCCCACTGCCAGTGCGGCCGCGGCGCCGGCCGTCGGCATCTCGCAAGGCCTGTCGGGCGTCGGGGCGCTGGAGAGTCTGGGTGCTGGCGCCATGGGGGGTGCCGCGCCGCCAGCGCTCAAGGGCGCCAGCTTCCGCGGCGGCAGTGCGGGCAAAGGACGAAATGCCCCGGTCAAACTCGACCAGGTCATCGCCCATCTGCAGCGGCGGCGGGACGCGGTGCAGCACTGGCAAGTCGATCAGGCCGGCCTAGACGGCCTGCTGGAAGAGCTGTCCAAAAAGCCAGGCTTCCATGCGGTGCACGTCGTTGCCGACAGCAAAACCCAGTCCGGGTAACCACACCCGGCCAGATCGAACGGGTAGGACCGCCGAGCCCGACGACACCAGCGCGAAACCGGTCGAGCAGGCCGCGCGCCGGTTCGGCAAGTCGGAGGGCCACCGCAACGATCTGCCCCAGGTGGAGCCGGCATGGATACTTGCGATTTCTTGGCGACGCGTGGTTGCCAGCAACATCAACTGGATTAGGTAGGCGTCTCACAGCATCGGTGGATGGATGCCCTACCCGGTACGCATTTACCACAGCGACGAGCCCGACGATGCCGTCCCATGGCTGTCTGCGTTGCTGCGCGGAGCGGGTAGAGACATCTCTGTGCCACATGGTGAGGGCCTGCACCGATGGGGTGGCTGATCTGGCTGAAAGCCTTGGGCAGCTTGCCATCTCGTCGATTACAGACCAGGAGCCAACGCAGCTAACCACTGTCATCCCCGCGCGTTTGACCCAACCGAAATATGTCGGAACCGAGTGGAATTGATGCCAGACGTTACCTCGTATCACGTTGCAGGTTGCATCGTGTCACGGTCATACTTGTGCGTCGGCCATCCTGAGTTCGGCTGACTGATTGCAGTTTCCAGGGACCTTCCAGTTATTACTAGGTGAATTTCCAAACAGTGCCTATAGCCTTGGCCGCGTGTTCCTCCGTCGTGTTGGCTGTGGCACTGCGTTCGATACCGAGAACGGACGCCGGCAACGTGCCCAGGGTCGGGCAGTTGTCGGTGCCACCCAGCTGGGGGTAGTGCAACCGCGGCGATCAGGCTGGCGGCCACCGAATTGCCCACTGCCAGCGCAGCCGCAGTGCGGGCAAGTCGATCAGGCCGGCCTAGACGACCTGCTGGAAGAGCTGTCCAAGACGCCGGGCTTCCATGCGATGCACGTTATCGCCGGCAGCAAAATCCAGTCCGGGTAACCACACCTCACATCAGATGAAAGGAAAACTTGTGAAGCTGTTTCTCCCGCTCCTGGGTGTTGTGACCATGATCGGCCTCGCCGCACCCGCGTATGCCGACAACGACGGCGATGCAATCGAGACCGCAGTCGAAACTAGTGCCGTGAACGTCAATTTCATCAACTCGCTGCATGCGGCAGGTATCGGCTACAGCAATGACGATCAAGCCGTTGCGGCCGGCAAAACGATGTGCGGGTTGATCGAGCGGGGCCAGCGCGGCCTTCAGGTGGTCAACGAGCTTCGGGCGCACAACCCCGGGATGTCCATGGAAGACGCGGCACATTTCGCGCGGATTGCCGCGGAGTCGTACTGCCCCGCGCAGTTGGCGCCGCCTGCAAACACGGGCTAAATCAAAGAGGGCTGGATCGCCGGGCAGCGGCAATGGCTGACCGTCGAACGGTTCCCGGCTTATGTCCACGACCTTAACCCCATCGAGAGGGAATGGGGCAACGTCAAGCCGTCGAGCTAGCCAACCTGTGCCCCAACACCATCATTGAGGCCCACGCCGCGGCCCGCGGCCGAGTCCGGACTCAACCGCATCAGCTCCAACTGCGACCGGTGGTTCAACCTTCTTCGCCCACACCAGCATTTCTCTACGACCGCTAGCTACTGTTGCCGAAAATTCCTCAGGCCCCGCCACTCACCGCACCGATGACGTCATCGATCACCGAGATGGGGAACTGGACTATGGCCGCGCCGACTTCGTGGAGACCGGCCTGTAGCGCTTTCATGATCGTCGTCGGATCGCCGCCGAGGACGGCCTCCTGAAGGTTGTAAGCGGCAAACTGAGGCGCGGTGATCAAGTCACGAACGTCAACAACCAGCTCAGTGGGCAATCCCACGACCTGGGGGATGGCCTGTCCGTTCCAACTGACCAGCGTCCAGCCAGCTTCGGGATCGCCCTGAAGTACGACAACACCCGTGGCGGGCAGGAAGGCCTTGTTCGTTAACAGGTTCTCAAGGAAAAGGGGTAAGAAGATGGACAGATCGGGGTTTTTGGCATTCATCATCGACCAGGTGCTGATCGCCGCTTCGCCGGAAAAAGCAGCATCCTTGGCCGGGCCGCCCGCGCTCAGGGTGTTGTCGTAGATCGTTTGAACGGCACCGGTGAAGTCTTCGTCGAACGCCACCCCGCTAAGGCCGCCCGGCATTGACACGAAGTCCAATCCGGCCACCCACGCGGCCAAGGTCAGCTCGTAGAGAATGCCAGCAGGGCTTGAAGCCGGCAGGCTGTTGTAAATGCCGCCAGCGATCTCGTCGAGCCCGGGCAACAGCTGAACTTTCAAATCAAGCAGATCAGCCAACGGTGCCGCGGTCTCCGGCATCCGGATGTTATCGCCCGCGTAGATCCCGGCGTAAGGGCCCTGTTGCGCAAGTAAGTGGCCGACAGCTTCGGCCTGTTCCCGGCCGGCCTCATTGAGCGGATACCCGGGCAGAAACGAGCCGGCGGTAGAGATGTATGACGGCGGTCCGTCCGAGCCGTGCCGCACGAGGTCCAGCGTGATCTCCTCCTCGCCGGCGGCCAGCTGGACGGCGTGCTCCTGGGGTGCAGGTAGCGGTGGATCTACCGGGGTGGCGGTGATGAGGCCGGCAACTGTGATCGCGCCACCAGCAGTGACATACGGCCCACCAGCTAGTTTCATGAGGCGGTCCTTTGACGAGGTGATCAGCCGGCGGGCACCGACGTGTGCTGGATATTAAGGTGGAACCTACGTGAAAGCAACTTGTGCTGACTCTGAATCCTGTGGCGGGCCGGTGGAGTGCGTGAACCGGGAAAACCCCTGTTGAACACCGAAACATTTGGCCCGAGAAAACGTTCAGCACCTGGGTAAGGAAGTCGACGGCAGCGGAACGCCGTTTGGTACCGTTCCTAGCGGTCTGGCGGGAGAGTGTCATGGCGTTTGGTAAACCGATCATTGTCGTCCTGGGCCCGTGGTGCGGCGGTACGTCGGCCGTCGCCGGCGTACTGCACCACCTTGGCGTGTTTATGGGCACCGAATTCGACTGGGTCGTTCGAGAACCGCATGATACCTGGGAAGACTACCGCCTAACCCTATTGTGTCGCAGGGCTTTTGGTGCTTACAGCGGGCCTGGTGGTCAGCTCCGAATGGATGCGGGTTCTTTCCGGGCGAAACTTCGCAGTTGGGCCGACGAGCATCGGCGTGCTGCTCATATAGCGGGGCAGCGGCCTGGCGCCAAGAACCCCCTCCTGTGTCTTGCGGTTGATTTCATCCGTGACGCCTGGGGTCCGGTAGTGCCGGTTGTGGTGGACCGACCATTCGCGAAGGTAGTGGGTTCGCTGAATCGACTCGGCTGGTTGAAGAACGAGAAGGAGCGGGCTGAAGCGACGACACGCCTGATCGCAGCGCGCGACCTCGCCCTCGGCGATGCCACGACAGTCAGGGTTGACTTTGAGGCGCTTCGCGCCGCGCCCGCCGTTGCGATCCGCGGTCTCGCCGCAGAGCTGCACCTTGCGGTAACGGAGGCCCAAGTGGAAGCGGCCGCGGAAAGTATCATGCAACCGGTCGATCTGCATTCGGACACCCGCAACGTGGATCCGGCGAAGCACCTACGCGATCGGCTGCTGGCCAAGGTGCAACGCAACCCCGAGGATGCACGGTCGGTCTTCTTCTTGGCCCAGACCTATTTCGTTACACGTGATTTCGTCAACGCGCACAAGTGGTATGCGCGGCGAGTCAAGATGGGTGGCTGGGAGGAGGAGGTCTACTTTGCGCTGTGGCAGGTCGCGCAGTCGATGGCGCAACTCGGTGCGCCGTGGCCGGACCTTCAAGACGCCTACCTGCGGGCCTGGGAGTTTCGACCGATCCGCGCCGAGCCACTGTATGCCATCGCTTATCGGTACCGAGTCGATAAGCGCTACCGGCTCGGCTACCTGTTTGCCCAGCGCGCCGCGGAAATCCCGTTTCCCGAAGACGACCTACTGGTGTTAGACGCAGACATCTACACCTGGCTTGCAACCGCGGAGCAGGCGCTGTGCGCATCCTGGATCGACAAGCGTACCGAGGCGTTCACGCTGTGGCGGCGCCTGCTGGCCCGCCCCGACATTCCCGATGATGCTCGGCAACAGATTGCGGGCAACCGCGACATTTGTGCGCCGACAATGCTCGAAGCGGCCTCTTCGTACCCCGAGGCGACGGTGCAGCGCCTGCTCGCCGGCTCCGGTGAAGGCGAGGTGGTCGTCAGCCTGGTTGCCGGACCGGATCGGGGCATTACCGAGCAGACGCTGAACTCGTTTCTGAACTGTTGCCTCGATGTGTCGCGGGTGGGCCGCTTCCTGGTGGTCGATTCTGGTCTGTCAGCCCAGGATCGCGCGATGCTGCGTGCGCGCTACGGCTTCCTCGAGTTTGCCCATCCCGGGAACGGCGACGGGCGCGGCGCCCGGCTTACGCAGATCCGCGCTCAAATTCGGGGGCGATACTGGCTGCATTTGTGCGAAGGCTGGCGATTCTTCGCACCCGAGAATTTCGTCACTCGCCTGACTGCGGTGCTCGGGGCGGAAGCACAGGTGTTTTCAGTGGGCATTAACTTCGCGGACGCGGTGAAGCTGACCGGAGCCTGCGCGACCGAGCAGGACGTGCGTCGCGCCCCCGATACCGGCCGTTACGTCCTCACCGACGTGATGGCAAGTGGCCCAGCGATGTTCGATACCGAACGCCTGGCCCGGACCGGCGACCTGCACGGCACCGACACGGACCCGATCGCCGAACTTGGGCGGCGGGCGGCCGCCGCCGGGTTGCGCACCGCCAGCCTCGACGACGTGCTCTGTATCGCCACAGGTTGACCCGCCTCGCGATCAGTCCCTTCCTGCGCTCAGCCGAGCAGCGCGTCGACGAACGCGGCGGGCTCGAACGGCGCCAAGTCGTCGGGTCCTTCACCGAGCCCGACGAGTTTGACCGGAACCCCCAATTCCTGTTGGACCCGAAAAACGATGCCACCCTTGGCAGTTCCATCCAGCTTGGTCAACACCACACCAGTGATGTCGACGACGTCAGCGAACACCCGAGCTTGCGCCAGCCCGTTTTGACCGATGGTGGCATCGAGCACCAGCAGCACCTCGTCGACCTGGGCACGCCGTGTGACCACCCGCTTGACCTTGCCGAGTTCGTCCATCAGCCCGGTCTTGGTGTGCAGCCGACCGGCGGTGTCGATGACGACGACATCGGCGCCGACGGCGATGCCCTTGTCGACGGCGTCGAACGCCACCGAAGCCGGATCGGCGCCATCGTCTCCGCGCACCACCTCCGCGCCCACCCGCGACGCCCAGGTCTGCAGTTGATCGGTCGCGGCGGCCCTGAACGTGTCGGCCGCGCCCAGCACCACCCGCCTGCCGTCAGCCACCAGCACCCGCGCCAGCTTGCCGACGGTGGTCGTCTTGCCGGTGCCGTTGACACCGACCACCAGCAGCACCGACGGATGACCGGCATGCGGAAGCGCCCGGATGGAGCGGTCCAGGCCGGGCCGCAGCTCGCTGATCAGCACCTCGCGCAGCACCTGGCGGGCATCTGCCTCGGTGCGCACGGTGCTGGCGGCCAGCCGTCCGCGCAGTTGACTGACCACCGACTCTGCCGCCACCGACCCTAGGTCGGCGATCAGCAGGGTGTCCTCGATTTCCTCCCAGGAGCCCGCGTCCAGGTCACCACCGCCGAGCAGCCCGAGCACGCTGCGCCCCAGCGCGTTCTGGGATTTGGCGAGCCGCCCGCGCAGTCGTTCCAATCGGCCTTCGGCCGGCGCAATGGCCTCGATGCTGGGCACTGTGGGCGCGGTAAGCGCGGTAGGCTGCAACGGCGGAACGGCACCCGGCTCGGGCGGGGGGACATCGGCGATGGGGCGCTTCGGGGCATCGCGCGCAACGGTCGCGTCGTCGCCCACCCCAGGCAGCCCGGTGGCGTCGACGGTCTGACTGAACGTGATCCCCGAAGCCGCGGCGTATCCGCCGGAGCGGCCCCGGGTTTGTTGCGGGGCCGACATGCTGATCCGGCGCCGGCGATAGCGGACCAGCCCAGCGACAAGCGCTGCGATGACGACCAGCGCGACGACAACCAATATGGCGATCCAGAGACCTTCAGGCACGCCGCCATTGTTCCAGTGCACGTTGTTCCCGGACGGGTGGACTACCCGGGAGCGAATTCCGGCGCGCCCTGGGGCCTACCACCGTCGAACGTGCCACCCGGTCGGGCTAAGCGACCGTCAACGAATTCCGTCGTCTGCGCGACATGCTGCTACTGCCCACCCGCCAGCCTGCTGGCCTGGTCGCACTGGCATCGTAGACGCCAATACCGAGCCCAGTACCGACGACAGGACACCAATGATCATGTATTACAGCTGCAAGGCCAACTGCTCGGGGCAGTACGACGCAGCGGCAAGCCGCGCGAAGCGTACCGCGTTTTCCGTGGACATCCCGGGGTTGTTCGCCTGAAGCGCGCCGACCACCTGAAGGCCGTGCTGGCCCCGTTCCATCAGCCCGCACATCGCTTTCGCGGCCGAAACAACTTGATCTTCATTGCTGTAGCCGATACCTGCCGCATGCAGCGAGTTGATGAAATCGACGTTCACGTCGTTCTCGGCGTACGCGGGTGCGGCGAGGCCGATCATGGTCACAACGCTCAAGATCGGGAGAAACAGTTTCATGAGTTTTGCCTCCAACCGATTAGTCATCGGATAGAGGCCATCAGCCAGATTCGGCAAGTGCAGCGAGCCCCATCGCTATCAGTGAGACTACACCAACCATCGATCCGAGCACAACCCGCCGGCGTGCCTCACCTACTTTGAGCGCGTAGCCAGCGGTGATGCCTCACCTATCCGCTGGCCCTTCCAGTGCTCAGCCGAGCAGCGCGTCGACGAAGGCGGCGTGCGATCCAGAGACCTTCAGGTACGCCGCCATTTGCAGCGCAGGATGTTCCCGGACGGGTAGACCACCCGGATGAACCGACGGAAATGGAATTCACCCTGGACGCATTGATCGGCTGCTACGGTGTACTGCTGACCAGCTCCTCACCGCGGATTCGCTGGGAGATCACCGCGGTGATGCCGTCGTCACGCATCGTCACGCCGTAGAGCGCGTCGGCGCACTCCATAGTGGGCTTCTGGTGAGTGATGACGATCAGCTGCGACTGGGCCCGCAGCATCT
Source organism: Mycobacterium sp. TH-M106 (assembly GCF_057473765.1). Classification (NCBI taxonomy): domain Bacteria; kingdom Bacillati; phylum Actinomycetota; class Actinomycetes; order Mycobacteriales; family Mycobacteriaceae; genus Mycobacterium; species Mycobacterium sp. TH-M106. Next base: position 8,536 of record NZ_JBYCLE010000312.1, read on the forward strand.
CGAATAGCGTCAGCAGGCGTCGCAGGTTGGTGTCGTCGAGTGCGGCCTCGACTTCGTCGAGCACGTAGAACGGCGACGGGCGGGCGCGGAAAATCGCCACCAGCATCGCGATCGCGGTCAGCGCCTTCTCACCGCCGGACAGCAACGACAGCCGCTTGACTCTCTTGCCGGGCGGGCGGGCCTCCACCTCCACCCCCGTGGTGAGCATGTCGTCGGGGTCGGTCAGCAGCAACCGGCCCTCCCCACCGGGGAACAGCGCCGCGAACACCTCGCCGAACTCGCGCTGCACGTCGGTGTAGGCGTCGGTGAACACGCCCAGGATGCGGGCGTCGACGTCGGCGACCACATCGAGCAGGTCCTTGCGGGCCGCT
>NZ_JBYCLE010000313.1:0-4598 GCF_057473765.1 Mycobacterium sp. TH-M106
GCATGCGGATCGTTAACTGGGACGTCGCCGAAGCCGGTGCGCGCAGCATCTGCGGAGGCTTCGCCCACGGCATGACCCGCGCGCAAATCATCGACGAAGTACAACGCGACGACCCCACCTTCACGCCGTGGCAAACCTCCGGCATGGTCAACGTCGCCCTGGCCGCCTACTGCCCGCAGTACGAAGGGTGAAAAGCGTTGAGCCAGAATGCTTCTTGCCGATGTCCTACGCCGGCCGCCGTGCACACCGGGACCGGGAACCTGCGCGCCGCCCAAGGCATGCGTCGGTGATCCACGACCCAGCGTTACGCCGCAGTCTCGGCCCCGGAGATCCGCCGCATCTCCGAGGCCGCGGCGAATCCGGTGCTGCGCTCAATCGCCTCGTCGGACATCGGATTAGGAGCATAGGAGGCCTACCATGCAGTCCATGACCCACCCGGCCCGCGCGGCCGCTGCGGTGCTCGCCACGCTGGCCGCACTGGCCACGCTCAACGCCAGCCCGGCCCGCGCCGACGACCCGCACATCCCCAACCAGGCCGCCGGCCAGTGCGCCGGTGGCGGCGGAGGATCCATCTTCGAGGGGTGGTGCGACGGCGCGCACTATCCCGACGGCTCCTACTGGCACCAGCTGTCCTACGCGGGCTCCTCGATGCCGTTCTTCATGCCGGGCTCGAGCGAGCCGACGCGGCTGGGAATGTCGTGCGTCGTCGATCCCGACAACGGTCCGATCCCGCAGCCCGCGCCACCCGGTGGCTGCGGCGGCGCGCAGAAATAGGAGGTTGCCATGTTGACACGAGCGCTCTGCGGTCTCGCCGCAGCCGCAGCACTGATCGGCGTCGTCCCGATGCCACCCGCGCACGCAGGTCCCGTCCAGTGGTGCAATCCGTCCTCGCCGCTGTTCGACCCGACCATCTGCTACAACGAGTCGCCGTCGAGCGGGAGCTACGCGTGTGACCCGTTCGGGCCCGCGTACAACGCGAACTACTGTGCGTCGCAGGGCGCGCAGTGATACCCCCCACCCCTGAAGGGAGCCCTCCCGAATGACAACTGCGCTGCGTGTAGACCCTGACGCCCTGGTGGGCGCCAGCGCCGAGCTGACCGCGCTCGGCGACACCGTCCGTAGCACCAACGCCGTGACGGCCGCGCGCGCCACCGCCATCGCGCCCGCCGGGGCCGACGCGGTCTCCGGCGCCGTGGCTGCGTTGTTCGGCGCCCATGGTGCCGCGCTGAGCACCAGCGTGGCGCGGTTCGGCGCCGGCGCCCAGGACTTCTCGGCTGCATTGCACGCGAGCGCTGCGGCCTACGCGGGCGCCGAAGCCGGGAACGCTGCGAGCCTCGGCGCATTGACCGGGCTGCTGGGACTGTTCCAGACCGACCCGCTCCTCGTGCTGTTCACGCTGCCGCTCCTGGTCGGCTTCGGCGTCACGATCCTGCTGCCCTACGTGATATTCGAGTTGCTCGGCCATCTGCTGGCGGCTCTTGCGGCCCTGTAGCGAGAAACCAAAAAGCGCCCCGGCAGAGTTGGATGCCGGGGGTCGGAATCGAACTCCGACCCCTTGGCGTCGTCGGCGATCCGTTCATAGACCTTGTGTGTTGACCGGCGTTCACGATGAGCATGATGGCGGCGTTCTTGGTGAGGATGATTGGCGCGATTTGGTGTTCATGCTGACGCGGTGATGTTCGCGGCGCCGGCGTCACTTCGGTGGTGTCCGCCAGCCGTGGCTGTGCGCTGATTTGCGGGGCGCCGGGCGGTTGAAAGGGTATGCGTCCGACGCACCACCCTCGTCAAGGCGCTCGCCAGGGGTGTCGATTTGGTCGACACCCTTCTGGTCCTCCAGCGAGACGCGCCGCAACTGTCCGGGACCGGCTCGCCGATGGGGTAGATCAGACCTACCCCATCGAGGATTCCGCCGAGGAGATGGCGCCGTCGAGCTGTTCACCTAAACCGACCACCAGGTGCGCGTCATCCTCATCGACAACGAGCCGTGGTTCGTGCTGGCCGACCTGTGCCGGGTGCTCGGACTAGACCAGGTGAGCCGGGTCAAAGACCGGCTTGAGGATGGGGTTACTTCGATTACCCCCATCGAAGACTCCCTCGGACGCGTCCAGCAGGCGACCCTCGTCAACGAGTCCGGCATGGCGGCTGGCGCGTTCGCGCTCGCCTTACATCTCATTCCGGTCGCCGCTGAAATGGCCCGGATGCTCAGTCCTGATTCGCGTAGTGATGCAACGACTTCGGCGCGTTCCTCACGCGGCAGGCGCACTGCAGTCACAAGGGCCTCCCTCACCACGCGCTTGCCGCGGCCGCGCGGATCTCGTCGTCGTCGACCGCCGTGTAACGCTCCGTCGTGGCGATGGATGCATGGCCCAGCAGTTTCTGCACAGCTCTCAGATTGCGGGTGCCCCGGTAGGCGCGGGTGGCGAACCGATGCCGCAACGTGTGCATCGTGTAGCCCTCGGGCAGCACCGCCGAGACGAGTTCGCCGACCCAGTGGGGCTCGAGATGACCGCCGCGGCCGTCCGGAAACAGCCACCCCTGCGGCGCTGTTCCCGGCGTGTGCCCGGCAGCGCCGCGCCGCAGCACCGTGGCCAGATCGTCGCCGATCGGCACCACCCGCCGTTTACCGCCCTTGCCGTGCACGGCAAGCTGAGCGCCGTCGACACCTTCGATCACGTCACGCGTGTGGAGCTGGGCGACCTCAGCGCGGCGTAGGCCGCACTCGGCGGCTAGGCGCAGCATCAACGTCGTACGGGCATCTGCCGCGGACAGGGCGGCACGCAACGCATCGTCGGGTGCTGGCCGCGGCGAGGCTTGCGGGGGACGCGGTTTGGGGATCTCGTCGCCGAGATACACCGCCACGCGGCCGGTGCGGTAGGCCCACGAGAAGAATCCGCGTGCCGAGCTGCGATAGCCCTTGCGGGTTTCCGGGGTCCAGTGCGTCTGGCGCCCGAACCAGTCGACGAGCATCTCGCCGGTGACCGTCTCTGGTGGGCAGCCCAAGCCGCGGGCGATGCGCGTCAGGTAGCTTCGGCGCGCCTTGAGGGTCGTTTCGCGTTGGCCGCCGGCGGCCAAGGAAAGTAGATAGTCCTCGATCGGCTGGGCCCAGCCCTCGGGCAGCTCTTTGTATCGGTACTTGAAGGGTGGCCGTGGGCGGGCGGCCAGGAAAGCTACCGCCGCGTCGAACAACCCCTCGTGCAATACCTGGTCGTCGCCGTCGAGGATCCGATACGTCGAACCGCATTTGACGACCCGCAAACCGAGCAACTTCGCGGCCTTGCGCACCCCGTACTCGGTCCTCATCGCCCATACCCGCCTGACAGGCGTTCCACCTCGGCAACGTCCGCATCGACGAGCGCTAAGGCCATATCGCGGGCCTGATGCACTGTCATGTCCTCCGCAGCGGCGCTCCGGATACTCAACTCGATGCGGCCGTCACCGAATTGCGCTCCGTCCACGCTGACAACCACGCCGTCGACGTCACGTTCCCACGCGATGTAGGGGCGGCCGTACCGGTCGCCCCATTCCACCCACTCGCCGACGTCGCCCACAGCTTCCGGTGGTTCTATGTCGGCGAAAATCTGCCGGAACAGGTTCTGCTGCGTCAGCATCCGCGCGTGGTTCAGGTGGTGTTCGGCGTCGGCAATCCCGGGGGGCACCTGTTCGCGTTCGCAGTATTCAAGCAGGGAGATCTGTTCGGGCGTGAGCTGGTCGGCCAGGTCTCGCCAGGTGGCTGCGGTGTTTTCGGGTGTGGTGGTCACTGCTCGGCCCCTTCGAGCTCGTCGGCCGCGTCCAGCAGCTCCCTGGCGACCCGGCGCACCGCGGCGGGGTTGAGCAGATGAATCTCGCCGTTGAGCGTGATGTAGCGCTCCGCGCCGTCGCTGTCCTCATCGGTGCAGACGTCGATTCGCACATCAGCTGAACCGGTAGCAGTCGCCGGAACCACACGCGCGGTGTCGCGGTGGTGACGGTAGTCGGCCAGCTCCTTAACCTCGACGGCTGCCGCCGTCAGCGCGGCGCCTAATGCGCGGGCCTGCTCGACCGTGAGCGGATTGTCGGGGTCGATGTCGCGCACCCGGACCATGGGGCTGCCGACGCGGCCGTCTTCCCATTGCGTGCCCTCGATGGTGACCGCGATGTCGCGGTCCCGGTTGTCGAGATGCACGACGCGGGTTGTGCCGTCGAAGTACCGGACCCACTCCGTGAAGCCGGTCGTGGTCGGTGCCTCCCAGGGCAGCAGATGAACCGCGCCAGGAGGTGCGGGGACAGGCCGCTCAGGGCAGCGGTCGGTTTCGTGCCAGCCGTGCCGGCCACAGCTTTTGCAGCGGACAAGGCCAGGGCCTTCGGCGGTTTGGTCGTCACCGGCCACCGACAAGTCGGTCTGTGATTGCGGGCTGGGCGTCATTTGGCACTCTCCTCGGCGGTTGCCACCACCGGCGCCGCTATTGCGCGTTTATTGCGCGGAGACGATGAAGGCCCGGTGAAAACCGGGCCTCATCTGCGTGAAAGCTGGTGCGCGATACTGGGATTGAACCAGTGACCTCTTCCGTGTCAGGGAAGCGCTCTCCCGCTGAGCTAATCGCGCTGGGGGTTCGAAAGCG
>NZ_JBYCLE010000314.1:0-1218 GCF_057473765.1 Mycobacterium sp. TH-M106
AACAGCTCGAACTGGGCGACGCTGCAGATGGATCCGTGGATGCGGTTCCAGAACTCGGCGAAGGTGGCTCAGCTGTACATGGACAACGACCCGCAGAACCGGATCAGCCGCGTCGTGCGTGCCCAGGCGCTGCCACCCGGGCGGGGCCTGCTGCTGCGCGCAGACGGCGACGTCGAGGGAGTCCTGGTCGGGATGCCGGCCACGGCTGTCTCGCCCCAGTGAGCCCGGACGCCGCGCTGCGCGGTTTGCTCCAGGCCCGCAATCCCGCGGTGTATTTCGACGCCAAAATCGGCGACTCGATCATGGCGCTGCCGACGCTGCGGGCGCTGGGCAAGATGTTCACCGCCCCGATCACGGTGATCTGCCCGAAGGTGGCCTTCGACTTGTGTTTTCGGCAGGTGAGTGCTCGCCATGTGGAGATCCCGGGATTCCTCACCCACGGCGTGCCAGCGCATCGACCGCCGGACGTCGACGCGCTGGCAGCCCGGATCGGTCCCGTTGACCTGTTCATCGACACCGCGGTGTTGCGCTGGCCGTCCGAGACCGGGCAGGCGCTGCGGCGCCGGGTTGCTCCCGCGACCAGCATCGGCTTCGCCAACGACAACGACAACGGCGACTACGACGTCGTCGTCGCGAAGGAGGCGTGCCACTCGGTCGACCTGTGGTTCAAGCTGGCGCAGCTGTTCGATCCCGCGGCCAGGGCCGACACGTACTCCGAGCCGGTGCCCATCCCTGCATCCGTACAGCAGGAAGCCCGCGCGATGCGGGCCGGGCTGCCCGCCGGAGTCAAGGTGCTCGTCGTGCACGCCGATACCGATTGGTCCGAGAAGCGGTGGCCGGTAACCAGGTTCATCGACGTGCTGGACCGGCTTCTGGCGCGCCACCAAGACTTCGTCGCCTGGGTTGTGGGGATGGGCGAGGAGGAGCTCAACGTGGGGCACGAACGTGAACGCGTCATGCCCCGCCTCGGGCTGCCGCTGGATCTGTCGATGGGCCTGGTGGCCGAAGCGGACCTCTTTTTGGGAATCGATTCGTGCATGTTGCACGCCGCCGATCTGGCGCGGGTCCCCGGCGTGGGGCTGTTCGGGTTGACGCGATCGATGACGTGGGGGTTCCGGTTTGGGCCGCACCGCCACATCGACCGCCGGTCCATGAGCGGTATCACGGTGGCAGACGTGCTGGGCGCGGTGGAAGACCTGAGCGCCGAGCATGGCCTGA
>NZ_JBYCLE010000315.1:0-4715 GCF_057473765.1 Mycobacterium sp. TH-M106
GCGACGGCCCCGTCGTGCACTATGGACTACGCAAGCACCTCGTTAGGTGAGGCGTCTGCACGGATATAGGCCACTGACCCTGAACGTCGAGAGACGCCCCCGGTCAGGACAGCTCTTCCCGGCTTAAGGGTTGAGCCCAAGTGGCTTCCGGGTTACCGGACACGTCGTGCAGTGCCGAAGCTCTGACGAGAGGGGTGCGGTTCTCCGACAGTTGTCGGTCTCCGCCTCCTGATTGCGTGACCTATCGCGCAGGCGCGCGCCGCGACGACCGAGAGGAGGTGAGGGACGAATGAGTTCCGGTGATAGTCCGAGCCGATATCCGACATCAGTTCCGTCCCCATCCGAACGGTCGCATACCGCCTCCAGCTGAGCCCAATCCATCTGGCTCCCCCGCTGGTGTGCGAAGCGCCGCTACGCGACTAGGAGGCAGCCATGGTTGCAATTGCTTACACCGACGTCACGACGCCAGCCCCGCGTGCCACGCACGTGTCGAAGCGGCGGGCGCATCGGTCTGCGTACACGGCGGATCCCGTCGTGGACATGGCGAGTCGTCTGCTGAGCGGCCCACTGCACCAGGTGTACGCGCTGCTGTGGCGCGCCGGGTTGCTGGTCGTCGACGACTGACCCGGCGAACGCCCGCAGTTCGGGCAGCTTGTACTGCGCGCCCACCCCACGAGTGTCCTGCCGGGTTCGCCGCGGCCATCCGGGCGACCAGTGGCACATCTCGTTGACACATCATGCACCACGGCGCCCAGAACCACAGCACCGCCGGCTTGCCCTTCAGGGACTCGCGGGAGAACGGTTGGCCCCGGCGAGCATGCCCGCCACGGTGCGTCGACACGTCCAGTCGCTTATGTCGCATCCGCCTCCGCATCGAAGTGCGAAACTCAAGTGGTCCTGGAGTCGACCATTATTTCCAGAACGCATTCATGGGTTCGGCGTACTTGTCGTTGTCGGTGAGCGGGGCCAGAGTTCCCGGTGCAGGACGTAAGGCGTCTTCGATCGTGGCCATCAGGCTATACACGTTGTAGTCGGCGTCGGTGGTGAAGGGGCCGGCCTGCATCCCTCCCTCCGTCACGGCGCCCTGGTTCGGGATGACGATCATCGGAACATTGTCGCCGTCGTTGTCGTGTTCGACGTCCAGTGACGGTTGGTTTTGGTCCTCGTCGAACGTGATGAAGATCGCATCCTTCTCGTTTGGGTCAGTCCACGTCGGCGAGTTCTCAATGGTGGTTACCGCGTACTGGAGGAACTTGTCCTGGCTTGTAATGTTTGCATTAATTGGGATGACTTCGTTGAAAATATAGTTGAAAGCGCTCTGAATGCCAGACTTCAGATCATTGAGAACGTTGAGAATAGTAGACTTCGGATCGCTGAGATCGCTGAGAATGGGACTTCCAGCGCTGGCCCCGTGGGGGTCAGCGAAAGTCCCATAGGGGATGTCACCCACGTTGGGTTTGACCCACGCGAAGTCCGGGAAGGTGCTCGGGTTCTGCAGAGCGCTGGATAAATCCGACAGCGCGTGAATGTGTTCCGTCAGGTAAGCGGGGGTGTTGTCGTAGACGTAGGTGTATTGCTCGAAGGGTGTTGTTCTTCCGTCGACTATCATACTCTTCGTTATGGTCGTATCCGCCGGGATGTTCTCAGCGTAGTCGTCCCACGATATGCCCGCCTTATCCCATTCCTGCATAAGGTTGGGTTCGGTGATGCTGCCCGCTGTGTCGTCGTAGTCGATGCCGAAGTCCGACCCACCCACGAGCGCGATGTAGTTGGGGTTGCTGGGGTGGTCTAGCGAGTGGTAGCCAATGTCGAAATCTTCTGTCTTGATCAGGTGGTTCATGAACGGCGCCAAGGGGTTGCCCACGATAGCCCTGTCGCCCTCGTCCTCCAAGTAGATCACGAACACGTGATCGAGGTGGCCGACGTCGGACACCGGAGGGGTGAGCGGCGCCGCGGTCAGGCTTGGATCGCCGACCGTGAACGACTCGTCGGCGGCGTAGGCGCCGTTGTATTCGTCGAGGAAATAGTTCTCGTCGTGAAAAAACGTCGTCACCTGCGCGGAGGTGGTGCCCTCCGGGACCGTCCCGGTGATGTCGCGGTGCTCAAACCCGGTGAAACCCAGGCGATCAAATACCGTGACCAGGTTGATCGGCTCGGTGCCTTGCACGTCCACTCGGTCGGCGTTGACGAAGGCCGGGTTGACCGAGTCGGTGCCCAGCACGTCCCCGTCGGCATTGAGGAAAGTGACCTGCACTGAGGTGTAGGACGGGTTCAAGAATTGGCCGCCGAGATCTGCACTGAGCTCGAACGGCGTTCCGGCTGCACCGGTGAGGTTGACGGTTTGGCTGATGCTCGATGAGCCCACGGGTCCGCCGGCGGCGAAATTGTCGTCGCCGGCCGGGGTGCCCGGCGGCGCGTGCTGCGGAAAGTCAAAGAAGAACGGCAGGTCTGGGGACGGAGACTTAAATGTCCACGGAAAATTGCGCGGGGTGTCATAGGCGATCACGGTCGGGTCGCCGGTCTCCGTCGTCCAGCCCGGAATGGTCACCCCGTTGTAGCCCGACTCGGACGGGTCGGCAATTGCGAAGTTGCCGTTGACCAGCAAGTTCTGACTCATCGCGCCGGTGGGGGCTGCGACGTAGTTAAACTTGTTCAACAAGGTACCGAGTGCGGTGTCCACATCCTGACTCAACGTGCCCCAGCCCTGCTCCAGCGCATGCAACCAGGCACCAGCCGGGTTGGCTGCGGCCACCGAGCCGGCGCCGACGACACCCGGTTCTTGAGCCGCCCCGGAAACGCCGGACAGATCGACCAACGAACCCGTAATCGCGGTGAGGGCCTGGTCAATGATTGCGTCGAACCCCTCGGCACCGGCCTTGGGCGCGTGGGCCAGCGGCCCAAGCCCGAACGTCAGGAACGCACTGATCGCCCCGGTCGTCCCGATAGCGCGTCGACGCCGCCGCGCCATCGCCTTACGCGATGCTGAATTGTGCATCCTGAAGCGCCGATGAGCCATGAGTTCGTCCTTCCCTGGGCAGCAGAGACGAGCGCGCTTAAGCAGATTGTAGACCACAGTTACGCCGTGTCATCGCGGTCAATGCTGGCAATCGGTAGCAGTAAACGGAAACGGTGACACCATTCACAACGAGAACGGTGTCAATCGAGATCTTGTTGGGCACCGGTTCTCGATATTGCGCACGATCTCGCGCTCCCGGTCCCGCACCGCGCACACGACGTCGACGAACCGGTCGACGAGGCCAGTCGTCGATCGCCAGGAACCGGACGCCGGGGGACTGCGCCAGCGGTTGTCAATGCATGGACTCAGGACATTTTTGGTGGCTTGCCGTCGTGCGATGCTTGACGGTCCTCCGGGTCGGCTGGGTCGGCTCCTGCGACTGTTGCCTCAGGCCTCTTCCAGCGCTTCGCCGAGCTGTTCGAGTAACTGGCTGCGGTGATTGCTGGCCATGATGTGGCCGGCGGCAACGGCGATGGCCACCGGCCAGTCGATGATTTCGAACGCGGCCAGCATCACCAAACCGCCGTAGTAGGCGATGTGTTCGGGCGGCGGGATCGTCACCCGGCCGATCAGTGGCAGGTCGACCGCGAAGGTTTCGCCCTTGCGGATCTGCTCCAGGGCGTCACGCTGCGAAGTGCTGCGGCGCGACTTGTCCACCATCATTTGCCTCCTGGTACCGATGGGTGGCCATACGACCTGTCAAGGCCATTGTCCACAACGTGCAGCCGCGGTGTTGTTCGGCCGGCTGCGCGCGCAGCGGCAGATACAGGGGTCGTCGTGGCGGTGGGTTCGTCGGGTGCCGGTGCGGCAGTCAACGCCGAAAGGAGGCGGGGTACGACGGCCGCCCCGACGGTGGCCGCTCCCGCGGTTCCCAGCGCCTGAGTCCAGCCCACCGGGCCGAGCGGCGTGCAGCCCAGCATCTGGCTGATGCCGGGGAGGCTGATCAACGTCGCCATCGCCCCGAGCGAGCCGATCGCGGTGAGCACCACCAGCGGGTCGTGGGAGTCCAGCAGGGTCTGGCCGAGTTGCGCGGTGACCAGCGAGACCAGTGCGACGGTGGCCGCCCGGCGCTGCCGCCCGGTGAACGATGCCCACGCCCAGGCCGTCACCGCTGCGGACGCCGTGGTCACTCCGCGCACCGCCACCTTCCGCCACAGCGCGGCCGCGTCCGGGCCGTGTGCGTCGGCACGCGCCGAGTCATCCAGGGAGCTGACAGCCAGCGCGGTGGCGGGCAGCGCGTCGGTCAGCATGTTCACCAGCAGCAGTTGCCGAGTGTTCAGCGGGGACCGGCCGGTGATCGCGCTGCCGATGATGGCGAACGCCACCTCGCCGGCGTTTCCGCCGAGCAGCACCGCAACCGCCGCCTGTACCCGCTGCCACAGTTCGCGCCCTTCGTCGAGGGCGTCCAGCAGCGCATGGACCCGGCCGTCGAGTAGCACCACGTCGGCTGCGGTGCGGGCCGCGTCGCTACCGTGGGCGACTACTCCAATCCCGACGGTGGCCGCCCGGATCGCGGCCGCGTCGTTGGCGCCGTCGCCGACCATTGCGCAGACCCGGCCGGTGCGCTCCAGCGTCTGCACGATCTGCACCTTGTTCTCTGGAGACATCCGGGCGAACACCACCCGCTCTGCGACGGCGCGCTCCCGGTCTTTGCGCGACAGGGCTTTCCACTCGGCCCCGCTGATGACCTGATCGGTGG
>NZ_JBYCLE010000316.1:0-1005 GCF_057473765.1 Mycobacterium sp. TH-M106
ATCCGTGCAGGCGCTGACCTTCCACGCCGCCGCGCGCCGGCAGCTGCGCTACTTCTGGCCGCGGGTGGTCGGCGACACCGGCTGGCAGCTGCTGGACCGCAAGTTCGGTGTCGTCGCCCGCGCCGCCGGCCACGCCGGGCTGCGGCTGAGCAACGACCAGATCCGCGACGTGGCCGGCGAGATCGAGTGGGCCAAGGCGTCGCTGATCGGCCCGGAACAGTATCCGGACGCGGTGGCGTCCGCCGGTCGCGACGTCCCCCTGGACGCCGCGCAGCTGGCCGGCGTGTACGCCGGCTACGAGGCGCTGAAAGCCCGCGGCCTCGACAACCACGTGATGCTGCTCGACTTCGACGACCTGCTGTTGCACACCGCCGCCGCCATCGAGAACGACGCGGGGATCGCAGCCGAGTTCCGCGACCGCTACCGCTGCTTCGTCGTCGACGAATACCAGGACGTGACGCCGCTGCAACAGCGGGTGCTGTCGGCCTGGCTGGGGGACCGCGACGACCTGACCGTGGTCGGCGACGCCAATCAGACCATCTACTCGTTCACCGGTGCCTCACCGCGCTACCTGCTGGACTTCTCCCGACGGTTCCCGGACGCCACCCTGGTGCGCCTGGAGCGCGACTATCGGTCCACACCGCAGGTGGTGTCGCTGGCCAACCGGGTGATCGCCGCGGCCCGCGGGCGGGTAGCCGGCAGCAGGCTGCACCTGATCGGTCAGCGTCACCCCGGCCCGGAACCGTCCTTTCACGAGCATCCCGACGAAGTCGCCGAGGCCGCCGCGGTCGGATCGTCGATTTCCCGGCTGATCGAGTCCGGCACCGCGCCGGCCGAGATCGCGGTGCTGTATCGGATCAACGCGCAATCCGAGGTGTACGAGGAGGCGCTGACCGAGGCCGGGATCGCCTACCAGGTCCGGGGCGGCGAGGGGTTCTTCCACCGTCAGGAGATCCGACAGGCGCTGGTCGCGCTGCGACGCGCCTCGGAAAGAGCTCCCGAGCG
>NZ_JBYCLE010000317.1:0-7458 GCF_057473765.1 Mycobacterium sp. TH-M106
ACGCCATCTCGGCGTTCTGGGACAAGGCGATCGCTCCGACCGACAGGATCGAGTTCAACTTCGTCGACAGCTTCTGCTGCGGCAACGAGGAAGCCAACGTCGGTTCGGTCGTGATCACCATGGGCGGTTACCAGGTCACCACCGAGGGTGTGTTCACCTACCGGGTCGACAACGAGGGCAAGCTGACGGCGCTGCGAGCCTACTGGGAGCTGGACCGCACCACCGCGACGGCGCGCCCGGTCTGACCGGCGCGAGGCGACTGTCTGCCGTCAGCGTTTTACGGGCTTCAGCCCGGTGCGGTAGCGGTCGGCCAGATCCTGGTAGAACTTCGGGTTGACGTTCACCCACATCTCAGCACTGGTGCCGGCAATCGGACCCTTGACCGTGGCCGGCGCACCGACCACCAGCACCTCATCGGGAATCTGGGTGCCGGGAAGCACCAGCGCTCCAGCCGCTACCATGCTGCGCGCGCCGATCACCGCACCGTCGAGCACCGTGGCGTGGTTGGCGATCAGCGCTTCGGCCCCGATGTGTGCGCCGTGGATGAGGCACATGTGGGCCACTGTGGCGCCCGGGCCGATATCAACCGGAACGCCTGGTGGTACGTGCAGCACCGATCCGTCCTGGACGTTGGCGCCCTGCCGCACGGTGATCGGCGCGTCGTCGGCGCGCAGCACGGTGTTGAACCACACCGACGCGCCCTTCTCGATGGTGACGTCGCCGATCAGGGTGGCGGTCGGCGCAACGAACGCGCCGTCGTCGACGGTTGGCGATCGACCGTGGAAGGAAAACAGTTGCATGACCTAGATATATACCGCCGGCCGTCGCGCACAGCACCTGACCCACGATCATTGCGCGGCACAGGACAAAACTGTAACGTGTTCTAGTTGGAGTATGCGAGTGGAGGATATCGGGTCATGGGTGACTCTGCCAACGTCGGCATCCGCGAAATCGACACCGGCACATTGCCGACCAGATACGCACGCGGCTGGCACTGCGTCGGCGTGGCGAACGACTTCCGAGACGGAAAACCACACGCCCTGCACGCCTTCGGCACCAAACTCGTGGTTTTCGCCGACTCGCACGGGGATCTGCACGTCCTCGACGGCTACTGCCGGCACATGGGCGGCGACCTCACCCAGGGCACTATCAAGGGCGACGAGGTGGCGTGTCCGTTCCACGACTGGCGCTGGGGCGGTGACGGCCGGTGCAAGCTGGTGCCCTACTCCAAGCGGACCCCGCGTGCGGCCCGCACCCGATCCTGGCCCACCGACGTGCGTGGTGGCCTGCTCTTCGTCTGGCACGACCACGAGGGCAACCCGCCACCGCCGGAGGTCCGGATCCCGGAGATTCCGGAGGCCTCCAGCGACCAGTGGACCGATTGGCGGTGGAACAGCATGGAGATCAACTCTAACTGCCGCGACATCATCGACAACGTCACCGACTTCGCGCACTTCTTCTACATCCACTTCGGCCGGCCGACTTATTTCAAGAACGTGTTCGAAGGCCACATCGCCTCCCAATACCTGCACAACATCGGTCGTCCCGACATCGAGGGCCTGGGGACCAGCTACGGTTCGGCCGAACTCGATTCGGAAGCTTCATATTTCGGGCCGTCGTTTATGATCAACTGGCTGCACAACACATACAGCGGGTACCAGGCTGAGTCCATCCTGATCAACTGCCACTACCCGGTGACCCAGGACAAGTTCGTCCTGCAGTGGGGCGTGATCGTCGAGAAGCCCAAGGGCCTGGACGACGCGACAACCGACAAGCTCGCCGATGCGATGACCGACGGCGTCAGCAAGGGCTTCCTGCAGGACGTCGAGATCTGGAAGCACAAGACCCGCATCGACAACCCGCTGCTGGTGGAGGAGGACGGTGCGGTCTACCAGCTGCGCCGTTGGTATTCACAGTTTTTTGTGGATGCGGCCGACGTCACCGCTGAAATGACGGACCGCTTCGAGCTCGAGGTGGACCCAACCGCTGCCAACGAAAAATGGCGCACCGAGGTCGATGTGAACCTCAAGCGTCAGGCTGAGCAGGGTTCGAGGTGAACTCCAGTGACGGGCCAGCCATTGCCGAAGCGAGCCGCCGGGATAGCGAGCACTACCTCAACGCCGGGCTGACGCAAGTCGACTGCCGGTTCTGCCATGCCAGCGTCGCCGTCAAGAAACTCGCGCTCGGCTACACGGCGGTGCAATGGAATTCCGAGGCGATGCGGCGCTGCGCGTACTTTGCCGAACTGCGTGCCGAAGGCGGTGACAGCAGGCGTGCCCGCTCCTGCCCGAGATTAACCGACAGCATCAAACACGCTGTCTGAGCATTCTCAGCCGCGAGCATGCACCAACTCGCACTGCCGGAGCCTCGTACGTGCGAGTTTGTGCATGCTCGCAGTCGGGTGGCTGGGTTACAGGCCGGCGAAGCGTTCCCTGACTGCCTCCGCGGTCAGGCCGTAATCAGCCAGGGAATAACGGTGTTCCGGTGCGCGAGGGCCACTGCGGCTCTCGGCAAGAGTCTCGACCATGGCCTGCTGTGCCGCATCCGAGAGCGGCAGGTGAAAGTGCCGGTAGATCCCGGTCACAGTGGACAGCGGGTTGGCGACGAAGTCGGCATAGTCGACGTCACAGAACTGCGCCGGATCGTACTTGACGCGTTCGGCGTCGAACCTTGCCAGGCCCCGCGACCAGGTTTCCATCGCGTCGTGACCAATCTGCGCACCGACGAACGTGTCCGACCATCCGGCTGTGGTGTGCTCGGCCAGCGAGCACATCGACGCCATGATGGTCTCGACCGGGCGGTGACACTGTACGACGAGCGCATCCGGATAGGTGGCCATCAGCGCGTCCAGCGCAAACAGGTGACTGGGGTTCTTCAACACCCAACGCTTTCCGGTGTCGTTCAGGCCGATCAGCTGTAAATTCTTGCGGTGCCGCCGATATGACGGTTTCCAGTCTTGCCTGGACAGCCACTGCGCATAGCTCGGCAGGTGCGCCAGGGTTTCATATGCCACCGCGTGCAGGGTCTGGCGTAGCAACTGCCAGCACTCCTCGAGCCCGTCGGCGGTCATCAAATGCAAACCGGTGTAGCCGGGGTTTTCGTTGTGATGCCGCGTGAACTGGGCCTGCATCTGCTGGAAGACCGGGTTGGCGTCCCAGGTTTCCCGCGGCGGGCGCGGCTGCGGGTACTCGGTCAGCCACATCTGCAGACCCTGATGCGCCGGGTCGGCGCCGAGCAGCCGGTGCAGTGCGGTGGTGCCGGTGCGTGGCAGACCGGTAACGAAAATCGGCCGCTCGATGACGACATCGGCGTGCTGCGGGTACTGTTTCCAGCCGGCCTCGGCCAATAGCCTGGCCGCCAGCGCGCCGCGCAAGTAAAACCGGTTCATCTTGCTGCCCAGTTCGGTCAGGTCCGCCTCTTCCCGGTAGGACGCCAGCAACACGGCCAACGCCTCCCGGTAATTGTCGTCGCCGGCGCCGAAATCCTCAAGGCCGACCAGCTTGGTCGCCGATGCGTGTAAGTCCTCGACGGTGCCCACATCAACGCGGCCGGTGGGCCCCATCAGGCGTGGTACTCGCCGCAGTTGACGTCGAGGATCTGCCCGGTGATGCCGCTCGCCAGGTCGCTGGCCAAAAAGATGATCGCCGACGCCACCTCATCCTCGGTGGGCAGCCGCTTCAGGTCGGATTTCGCAGCGGTCGCGGTGTAGATCTGATCCACCGTGGTCCCGTACTTGCCAGCCTGGTGGGCGAAGTAACCCTTCAATGTCTCGCCCCAGATATAACCGGGTGCAACCGAGTTCACCCGGATACCGATCTCACCGAGTTCGGTCGCCAACGATTGCGACATCGCCAACAACGCGGACTTGGCCATCTTGTACGCGCCATGTTTGGCATCCGAGTGCCGGATCACCATGGAGTTGACGTTGACCACCGCACCGTTAGTCTCGGTGAGAGCGGGCGTGAAGCCTTGGATCAGCCGCAGCGCTGCCAGCACGGTGAGCTCGATGGCGTCGCGAATATGCTGAAACGTGGTCTCCGCCAGCGGCTTCATAGATGGCACCCGAAATGCATTGTTGATCAACACATCGGCCCTACCGTATTCGGAAAGCGCGGTATCGACTAGGTTCGCCACCTGAGTCTGGTCGGTGATGTCGGTGGACACCGCAACCGCACGTCGTCCAGTCTGCGCGATCTGCTCGGCCAAGCCGTCGATCCGCTCGACGGTGCGTGCCGCCAGTACGAGATCGGCACCTTCGGCGGCGCACCGGTGCGCCAACGTGCTGCCGAGCGCCGGACCGACACCACTGATCACCACGACCTTTCCTGCGAGCATTCCGGCCATCACTACCCCAGCATCCTGTTGGCGATTTGATTCTGACGTTGCGCGATGCGATCCCGCCAGCCGTTGTCGGAGATCCTGTTGTGCTCGTAATAGGGCAGCGCGGCCGGCACCGCCGAGCAGTCGACGAGTTCCACGGCGGGTCCGTCGGCAACGGTGAGCACTCGCGACACCCGCTGCCAACGGAACTGCAGGAAGCCACGCCGGTGTCCGAGCGTCTCGACCCAGTTGGTGACGCCCGGGTTCTGGTCGGCGACCACGATGCGGATCTTGCCGTCTGGGTCGGCTTGGGCCTGCGTACTGTTGAGCGACGTCTGGTGGTTGAGGTAGTCCAGCGAGATGTACCACATGCTGCCCAGCTGGAAACCCACATACGGCGCATCGCTTACCGGCAGCGTGATGACCAGCGCCTGATCGGGGCTCAGCTCGAAATGCCCGGCCGACGAGTACTGGGTGGTCAGCCCGCCGGGGGTGGGTCGGGGCGCCACCATGGTGTTGACCGGGATATCGAGATAGAACCGTTGCGGAAACGCCAGCCAAGTCTTGACTCGATTGACGAGCTGCCTTCCCGCTGCGGTGTAACGCTTTTCGATCCGTTCCCGGGTCAACGGCGGCGGAGCGGTTCCCGCGGTGTCCAGTCTGGAAATGGCCACCGTGCCACGCTGCTGCGACCAGTCGCCGTAGACTTCACGAATCACCAACTGCGACGGCGCCTTCGGGCAGAACCGCCACTGGAAGCGACCGTCGGCGGCGATGTCGAGTTTCCGGTCGTCGAAGGCAGCTTCGCTCGCCGGAAGGTTGTTTTCGCTGTACTCCCCGCCGAGGAGTTGGAAGCTCAGGTCGGTGGTGGTACCGCGCGTGCCGGTGACAGCGTAGTCGTGCCCGGCCTGCACGCGACAGCCGAAATATAGAGTATCGGGGTTGTCCAGACCCATCTTGGTGAACGGCCCCGTACCAGACAGCAGGAACGGGTGGTCGCGCTCCTGGTGAAATACCATATGCGTGCACGCGGCCACGCAGCCGGCCAGATATTGCAGCCCCTCCACCAGGTCGGCTTCGGTCTCGGCATGGGGTGCGGCGGCCACCAACTGCTCCGCCTCGGCGATCGCCGCGGCCAGCGGCTGGGAGAACACGCCTCGACACTAGAACGTGTTCTATTTCTCGTCAATCTATCGGCCGTGGCTTGGCGCGGCTTCGCGTGGTTACGACGTGCACTCGTTGGCCAGCATGATCAACGCTTGCCGCACATTCGGGTGCCGGCCGCGCTGGTCCAGCGGCGGAGTGGGCGAGCGCAATGACTCGGCGTCGGCCCTGTCCCTCAGATCCCGCTTGACGTTGGATGGGGGTCCAGATACGACTGGGTTCACACCGACAAGCGATACCCGACTGCTGTTAAGTTCAGCATCATGAGGTTGCCTGCCGTCGACCGGTTTGACTTATCTGACCTAGTGCACCGTTACGCGGCTTACGTTGACGCGCGCCGGTTCGACGATGCCGCTGAATTGTTCACGATGACAGCCGAACTCACCCTACCGAGACCACCCGATCACCTCGATCCGTCAGTTCGACACAACGGTCAAGCCGGGGTGCGTGCAGCGATGGCGCCGCTGAGTCGGCTCGCCCGAACACATCATGCGATCGTCGGGGAGGTCTACACCGCCTCGACCTCGTGCCGCTCAGCGACAGGATCCATCGCCGGTGTCGCTCACCACTGGACAGACACCGATGGCCAGATCACGGACGTGGTCTGGTATCTGCATTACTCCGATGAGTACCGGCGCACCGATGCCGGCTGGCGTATCGCACGGCGGGTGCTAACCATTGATGCAATCGAGACCCTACCGGCATGCCGTGTGCACGGGTGAATGGGCACGTCAAAACAGGGGAAGAACGTCATGGAAAAAGTAGTGATTATCGTGCGGACCGCGAACTTCGATGAGCAATGGTGCCGTCGGATCCGCGGCCCCGTCGCTGCCGACCTGCTGAACCTCGGACTGCCCGGCCTCGCGGTGAACGTCCGCGACGAGCCGGTCCAAGAATCGCTGCTGACCCTGACGACGCTGGAGCCACCTGCCGCGGCGGTGGTGGGCCTATGGACCCAGCAGTCTTACGGCGAGCAGGTGCAGGCGGCGGTAGCGTTGCTCGACGCCGAAGCTGATTCGGTGGCAGCCTATTTGGTAACCGAATCGATGCCGATCGCTCCTCCCGATCCGGGTGGCGGTCACCGGACCCCGGGGTTGGCCAACGTCGCGTTGCTGCGACGGCCCGCGGCACTCGACAAATCGACATGGCTGCACAGGTGGCAGATCTGCCACACCCCGGTTGCGATCGAGACGCAGGCAACCTTCGGTTACACCCAGAACTTCGTGGTTCGGCCGCTGACCACAAACGCACCCACTATCGACGGTATCGTCGAGGAACTCTTCCCCGCAGAAGCGGCCTGGAACCCGCACGTCTTCTACGGTGCTTGCGACGACGCGGACCTGCGAGACCGAATGAACCGAATGCTCGACAGTGTCAAGACATTTGGAGCAGCAAAGAACGTCGACACGGTACCTACCAGCCGCTATCTCTATCGCACGCCGTTCACGACGTCCACCCGGTGAAGCGGGAGTCGGAGAGAGATGTCACGATTACCTCAGATTTCATTTCAGCTGCGTACGTTCACCGATAATCCGGATCACGTGTGGAGTTCGACTCTCGCGCTGGGGCAGGCGATGGACGCTGCGGGTGTGGACCGCGTCGTCGTCTCCGATCACGTCGCATTCGGCGAGAACCCGGACTCATACGCCAACCCGGCGCTCGGTGGGATCGCAGGTGGCCGCCAGCCGACCGGCCCTGACGGTCAGTGGCTCGAGCCGCTGACCGTGCTCACCGCGTTGTCGGCGTTGACCACCCGTATCCGGCTCGGCACCGCGGTGCTGTTGGCGGCACTGCGCCGACCTGTGGTGCTTGCCAAGCAGGTCGCGACCCTAGACGTGCTGTCGGGCGGCCGAGTCGATCTGGGAGTGGGTGTCGATTGGCAGCGCGAGGAGTACGAGGCGGCGGGCCTGCCATTCCGCCGCCGGGGGAGGCTGCTCGATCACACGCTGGCGGTTTGTGACGCGTTGTGGACCC
>NZ_JBYCLE010000318.1:0-24491 GCF_057473765.1 Mycobacterium sp. TH-M106
TGGCCAGCCACAAGCCGTATGCGCCGCGCCAGCTCAAACGCTGGGCCGGGCAGTGGGAGCAGTCCAAGACCCGGGAGCTGCCCGCCCTCGACGACCTGACCCGGCGATTGGTCGCCGCGGCACCGGAGCAACACGAACTGACGTTGGTGCACGGTGACTTTCATCTGCGTAACGTGATCACCTCGCGCACCACCGGGGAAGTGGTCGCCGTGCTGGACTGGGAGCTGTCCACCCTCGGCGACCCGCTCGCCGACATGGGCAGCCTGCTCGGGTACTGGCCGCAGCCCGGGGAGCAGAACATCGCCGGTGAATTCGACGCCGCCACTCTGGACGGCTTCCCGGACCGTGCAGAGCTGGCCCGGTTGTACCTGGAGCAGACCGGACGCGATGCGGCGACGCTGCAGTACTGGCATGCGCTGGGGCTGTGGAAGGTCGCCATCATCGCTGAAGGCGTGATGCGGCGTGCGATGGACACCCCAGCCAACAAGGCTGCCGACGGTACACCGGTCGTGGCGTTGATCGACGCGTTGGTGGCCAGGGCCCGCGACGTCGCTGAGCAAGCCGGCATCTGAGCTGACGGGAGGCACCGATGAGCGATGACGAGCAACAGATCACCGCGGACCTGAGCGCCCGGGTCCGGGAGCTGGTCGAAGCGCATGACCCGGTGACCACAAACCCGCGGGATTTCCTCGCGGCGCGCTTCGACGCCGGGCTGGCGTGGGTGTATTTCCCGCACGGTTGCGGCGGGCTGGGCCTGCCCCGAACGTTCCAGGGTTTCGCGGAGGCCGAGCTGGCCGCGGCGGGCGCGCCGCCGACCGACACCGGGCGCAACGGCATCGGGTTGGGGATGGCGGCCCCGACGATCGCTGCGTTCGGCACCGACGAGCAGAAACGGAAGTTCTTGCGCCCGTTGTTCATCGGCGACCACATCTACTGCCAGCTGTTCAGCGAGCCCGGTGCCGGGTCGGATCTGGCCGGCTTGGCTACCCGCGCGATCCGCGACGGCTCGGAAGCAGACGCAGACTGGATCGTCAACGGGCAGAAGGTGTGGACATCGAGTGCGCAGCATGCGCAGATGGCGCTGCTGGTCGTGCGCACCGACCCGTCGGTACCCAAACACCAGGGCCTGACGTATTTCCTTTGTGACATGACCGTGCCGGGTGTTGACGTCCGGCCGCTGCGCCAGATCACCGGTGAAGCCGAATTCAACGAGGTGTTCCTCACCGACGTGCGGGTGCCCGATGCCAACCGGCTCGGTCCGGTGGGTGGCGGCTGGCCGGTGGCGACCGCAACGCTCAACAACGAACGAGTCGCGATCGGTTCGCTGGCCGGTTCGGTGCGCGAGCGCGGCATGATCGGGCGGGTCGCCGACGCCTGGCGGGGTGAGCCGCGACTGCGCAACCCGGCGATGCACGACGAGCTGATGCGGCTGTGGGTGCAAGCCGAGGTCTCCCGGTTGGCCGCTGCTCGGCTGCGGCAACAGCTGGCCGTCGGCCAGCCCGGGCCGGAGGGCGCCGGGCTGAAAATCGCTTTTGCCCAGCTGGCGCAGGCGATCTCCGGTTTCGAAGTGGAGCTGCACGCCGAGTCCGGCCTGCGCTACGACGACTGGACCATGCGCAGGCCTGACCGGGTCGACTTCACCGGACGCGAGCCGGGATATCGCTACCTGCGAGCGAAAGGCAACTCGATCGAGGGCGGCACCTCGGAGATCCTGCGCAACACCATCGCCGAGCGGATCCTCGGCCTGCCCGGAGAACACCGCGTCGACAAGGACGTCGCCTGGAAGGATCTGGCTCGATGAGCACTTCGTCGAAGATCGCGGATCTGCTGTACTCCGACACCGAGGAAGCCCTGCGCGACAGCGTGCGACGCCTGCTGGCCGACAGCTGCCCGCCGGAAGCGGTTGCTGGTCTGTACGACCCTGAGCCGCCGGACTTCTTCGGGGTGTGGCGCGCGTTGGCCGTCGACCTCGGGGTGGCCGGGCTGTTGGTGCCCGAATCGCTCGGCGGCGCCGGGGCGGGTGCCCGCGAGGCCGCCGTGGTCTGCGAGGAGATCGGCCGGGCCGTTGCGCCGGTGCCGTTTTTGTCCAGCGCTGTGCTTGCCACGGTGGCGCTGTTGGCGGCCGGCGACACCGAGACCGTCGCGGCGCTGGCGACAGGGGAGCGTACCGCGACGCTGGCGGTGCCGCTGTGCACCGCACCCGGCGATGTGGTCACCGGTGTGGGCGCCGGCCCGGACGGTCTGACCGGCGAGGTGACCAGTGTCGCCGGTGCGGGCGTTGCCGATGTGCTGGTGGTGCCGGTTGGCGGGGCGGACGGCCTTGAGCTGCACACCGTTTCGTCGGCCGTAGCGGGGGTCGAGATGTCGCCGGTGCTGAGCCTGGACATGACCAGACCCCTTGCCGATCTGCGATTTTCGGGTGCGGCGTCCTGCCGGGTGGGTAGCGGGTCCGCTGAGGCGGCGCTGGCTGCCGCTGTGCAGACCGGTGCGGCGCTGCTGGCATCCGAGCAGCTCGGGGTCGCGCAGTGGTGTTGCGACACCACCTTGGCCTACGTCAAGCAGCGCAAGCAGTTCGGCCGCCTGGTCGGGTCGTATCAGGCGATCAAGCACCGAGTGGTGGATCTGTGGCTGCAGGTCGGCTCGGCGGCGGCTGCGGCCAGATACGCCGCCGACACCTTCGCCCGCGACGACGCCGACGCGGCCGTCGCAGCTGCGGTCGCGGCGGCCTACTGCGGCGACGTGGCTGTGCACGTCGCCGAGGAGTGCATCCAGTTGCACGGCGGCATCGGGATGACTTGGGAGTATCCCGCGCACCTGTATCTGAAGCGGGCCAAAAGCGACCAGCTGGCGTTCGGCACCGGCTACCGCCACCGCGCCCGGCTGGCCGAGCTGGTGGACCTGCCGGCATCGTGAGCCTGCGAGCTGGGCCTCAACCCGCCAGCTTGGCGGCGAAGAAGTCCCGCATTGCCGCCCAGTGCCGCTCGGCGGCGGCGGCGTCATACGCCGGGTGGTCTGCCACGGCGAACCCGTGCTCGCCCGCGTAAGCCTCGATGGTGTGCTCCACGCCGGCGGCCGTCAATGCGTCCTCCAGCATCGTGGCCTGCTGCTTGGTGAAGGATGCGTCGTTGCGGGCACCGGCCACATAGACCGCGGCGCCGATCTTCCCGGCCAAAAGGTGCGGGCTGTCCGGCTTGTCGGTGGCCAGCCCGCCGCCGTGAAAGGACGCCGCCGCTGCCACCCGATCCGGTTGGCGCCCGGCCACCACCAGTGACGTGCGCCCGCCCATGCAGTATCCGCAGACGCCGAAGCGGTCGCCGCGCACCTCGGGACGGGCGGCCAGGTAGTCGAAGAACGCCCCGGCGTCGGTGGCCATCATGTCGGTGGTGATGCTGGAGAGCATCGCCATCAGCCGGGCGTGCTCTTGGGGATCGCCGAATGCGGTCGCCATGTCGAACGGTGCCCATGTGCCGTGCCGGTAGTACACGTCGGGCAGCAGCACCGCGTACCCGAAACCGGCCAGCTTGGCCGCCATCTGGTAAAAAGTGTCCCGCGCCCCGCCCGCGTCGGGATACATCACCACCCCCGGCCAGGGCCCGGGAGCGTCGGGGGTGTCGGGGGTGAACAGGCGCACCGGGCAGGTGCCGTCGGGAGTGCTGACGGTGTCGGTGATGGTAGGCATGGCTTCTGTTGTACTCCGCGCGGTGCGCCGTAGGCTGGGCGGCGTGCCGATCGCCACTCCCTACGAAGACCTGCTGCGCCTGGTGCTGCAACGAGGCACCCACAAGGCCGACCGCACCGGCACCGGCACCCGTAGCCTGTTCGGCCGCCAGATGCGCTATGACCTGTCGGCGGGTTTCCCGCTGATCACCACCAAGAAGGTGCACCTGAAGTCGGTGATCTACGAGCTGCTGTGGTTCCTGCGCGGCGACTCCAACATCGGTTGGCTGCATGAGCACGGTGTCACCATCTGGGACGAATGGGCATCGGAGGCCGGTGATCTCGGCCCGATCTACGGTGTGCAGTGGCGGTCGTGGCCGACTCCGTCCGGTGAGCAGGTCGACCAGATCGCCGGCGCGGTGCACCTGCTGCGCACCGACCCCGACTCGCGGCGCATCATCGTCTCGGCGTGGAACGTCGGTGAGATAGCTCAGATGGCGCTGCCGCCGTGTCACCTGTTGTTCCAGTTTTACGTCGCCGACAGCAAGCTCAGCTGCCAGCTCTATCAGCGCAGCGCGGATCTGTTCCTGGGTGTGCCGTTCAACATTGCCAGCTACGCGCTGCTGACCCATATGATGGCCGCGCAGTCCGGCCTGGGCGTCGGGGAGTTCGTCTGGACCGGCGGCGACTGCCACATCTACGACAACCACGTCGAACAGGTCAGGAAGCAGCTGTCCCGCGACCCCCGGCCGTATCCGAATCTGGTTCTGGCACAACGTGATTCGATCTTCGACTACCGCTACGACGACATCGATATCCGGGATTACCACCCGCATCCGGCGATCAAGGCGCCCGTCGCGGTATGACGGCGCTGTGCCTGATCTGGGCTCAGTCGAGGTCGGGTGTCATCGGCCGGGCCGGCGGAATCCCGTGGCGGTTGCCGGAGGATCAGGCTCGCTTCAAGCAGCTGACCCTGGGCCATACCGTGGTGATGGGCCGGCTGACTTGGGAGTCGCTGCCGGAAAGTGTGCGACCGCTGCCCGGCCGGGCCAATGTGGTGCTGACCCGGCAAACCGGCTACCGGGCCGACGGCGCGCGTGTGGTCAGCACGCTCGACGACGTGCAGGCCGGCGAGCAGGCCTGGGTAATCGGCGGTGGGCAGATCTACGCCCTCGCGCTGCCGCTGGCCACCCGTTGCGAAGTGACCGAGGTCGACGTCGACCTGCCTCGCCGAGACGGTGACGCGCTGGCCCCGGTGCTCGGTCCCGAGTGGCACGGCACAGCGCAGCTGTGGCTCACCAGCGAAGCGGGTTTGCGCTACCGATTCTGCAGCTACCGGCGCCCCGGGGACACCGCGGCGCAACCTGGCTTGGCGTTGTCTTAGCGTAGATCGCGGTACGCTCATTGCTGTCCGAATTTCGACCGGCACAGTGGTCGAGGCAGCGCGTTGGTCGATTGTCGTCACGGCGGGAGTGGGGTGCGCACATGCGTCGGTTGACGGCGGCGTTCGCCGTCGTAGTCGTCATCGGCATTCTGCTGGCCGGATGCGGCCACGCCAGCCATCGACACCGCAGCAGCTCGAGGACGACCACCACCACCACGACCACCACTACGACCACGGCGCCTCCTGTCGCAGAAGGTGAGCTCAAGGGGTTGCTGCTCACCCCCGAGCAGGTCAACCCCGTCATGGAGGCAACCGACATGACGATCACACGAAAACACGATGCGTTGTCGGACGACAGCGCGACGATGGAGCCGAGGGAGTGCCTGGCCGTCGACGGCGCGGCGCAAACCGAAGTCTATGCCGACAGCGGTTACACCGCCGTTCGCGAGCAAACCCTGAGCGAGGGCAACGATTTCGCCCATTACGTCGATCAGGCCGTGGTGTTGTTTCCGACCGCCAAACAAGCCACCGCTTTCTTTGACGCTTCGGCCAAACAGTGGCCGGCCTGCCACGAATACCGCCACATTCAGAGCGGTTCGCAGTGGACCACCGGCGCGGTATCCAACACCGACGGCGTCCTGAGCGTCACGGCAACACAGGAGAACGCCGGGAAGAAGGGCTGGGCGTGTGGCAGGGCGCTGGCCGCGCGGAACAACGTCATCGTTGACGTCAACACGTGCAGTGCGGACCCGAGGGACACCGCCGTCAACATCGCCAAGCAGATCGCCGCGAAAGTGCCGACGGCACCCCGGCAACCTTGAGGTGAGCCTGGTGGCACGGGCCGCAGCACTGCGCGTGCAGCTGATCGCGAGAACCGAGTTCGTTCCGCCACCGGACGTACCGTGGGACACCGACACCGACGGCGGCCAGGCACTCACCGAGTTCGCCGGCCGGGCCTGCTACCAGAGCTGGTCCAAGCCCAATCCGCGCACCGCCGCCAACGCCGACTACCTGAGACACCTCATCGACGTCGGGCACTTGGCGGTGCTCGAACACGCCAGCGTGAGCTTCTACATCACCGGGATCTCCCGGTCATGCGCCCACGAGCTGATCCGGCACCGGCATCTGTCCTTCTCCGAGCTGTCGCAGCGTTACGTACCCGACACCGATGCCGACGTTGCGGTCCCGCCCGACATCGCCGGAGACCCGGAACTGGAGCGACTTTTCCTGGCCGCGACCGACGCCAGCCGTGCGAGCTACCTCGAGCTGCTTACCGGGCTGGAAGCCACGACCGCCGACTCTCCCGGCGCAGTGCTGCGGCGCAAACAGGCGCGTCAGGCCGCCCGAGCGGTGCTGCCCAACGCCACCGAGACCCGCGTCGTGGCGAGCGGTAACTACCGGGCCTGGCGACATTTCATCGCGGTGCGCGCCAGTGAGCACGCCGACCTCGAGATCCGTCGGCTGGCCATCGCGTGTCTGCGCCGGCTCGCCGACCTCGCGCCGGCGGTGTTCGGCGATTTCCAGATCATTGGCCTGGCCGACGGCACCGAGGTTGCGAACAGCCCCTTGGCCACCGAAGCCTGATCCGCTGCTCGCGGGTCGCCAGGTATCCTCGGGACCGTGAGCGCCAGCGGATTCGACGCCCGGACGCAGCTGGGCACCGTGTTGACGGCGATGGTGACCCCGTTCGGCCCCGACGGATCCGTCGACACCGATACCGCTGTCAGACTGGCGAACCGCCTCGTCGACGCCGGTTGTGACGGTCTGGTGCTCTCCGGCACCACCGGTGAGTCGCCGACCACGGCCGATTACGAGAAGCTCACGCTGCTGCGGACCGTGGTGGAAGAGGTGGGCGACCGGGCCCGCATCATCGCCGGCGCCGGCAGCAACGACACGGAGCACAGCGTGCGGCTGGCGGAGGCTTGTGCCGGTGTGGGTGCACACGGGCTGATGGTGGTCACGCCGTACTACTCCCGGCCGTCGCAGTCCGGGTTGCTGGCGCATTTCACCGCCGTTGCCGATGCCGCCGAGTTGCCGGTGCTGCTCTATGACATCCCGGCCCGCTCGGGCGTGCCGATCGACCCCGACACGATCTTCGAGCTGGCGTCGCACCCGAACATCGTGGGTATCAAGGACGCGAAGGGTGATCTGCACGCCGGCACCCAGATCATGGCCGAAACGGGCCTGGCCTACTACTGCGGGGACGATGCGCTGAACTTGCCCTGGTTGGCGATGGGCGCCACCGGATTCATCAGCGTGATCTCCCATTTCGCGGCCGGTCAGCTCCGCGAAATGATGACCGCCTTCGCCTCCGGTGACGTGGTGACCGCACGCAAGATTAATGTCTCGATCGCCCCGCTGTGCAATGCGATGGCCCGCACCGGCGGAGTGACCTTTGTCAAGGCCGGCCTGCGGCTGCAGGGCTTCGACGTCGGCGATCCCCGGCTGCCGCAGGTGTCCGCCACCCCGGCACAGATCGAGGAGCTGGTCGTCGATATGCGGGCCGCGTCGGTGCTGCTGAGTGCCGGTGAATGACGACCTCAAGCCACCGGGACCGCTGACCGCCGGCGGCCTGCGGGTCACCGCGCTGGGCGGCATCAACGAAATCGGCCGCAACATGACCGTTTTCGAGCACCTGGGTCGGCTGTTGATCATCGACTGCGGGGTGTTGTTCCCCGGCCATGACGAGCCCGGCGTCGACCTGATCCTGCCGGATCTGCGTCACATCGAAAACCGGCTCGACGACATCGAGGCGCTGGTGTTGACCCATGCCCACGAGGATCACATCGGCGCGATCCCGTTTCTGCTCAAGCTGCGGCCTGACATCGAAGTGGTCGGCTCGAAGTTCACCGTGGCCCTGGTCGCCGCGAAATGTCGCGAGCACCGCCTCAAACCGGTGTTGCGGGAAGTGGGCGAGGGCCAGCGCAGCACCCACGGCGTCTTCGAATGCGAATACTTCGCCGTCAACCACTCCGTCCCGCACGCGCTGGCCGTCGCCGTGCGCACCGGCGCCGGCACCGTCCTGCACACCGGAGACATCAAGCTCGACCAGCTGCCACCCGACGGGCGCCCCACCGACCTGCCCGGCATGTCGCGGCTCGGTGACTCCGGCGTGGACCTCTTCCTGTGCGACTCGACCAACGCCGAGATTCCCGGCGTCGGGCCCAGTGAAAGCGAAGTCGGCCCCACCCTGCACCGGCTGATCCGGGGGGCCGATGGGCGGGTGATCGTGGCATGCTTCGCCTCCAATGTGGACCGAGTGCAACAGATCATCGACTCGGCGGTGGCGCTGGGACGGCGGGTGTCGTTCGTGGGCCGGTCGATGGTGCGCAACATGGGCATCGCCCGCGACCTGGGATTTCTGCGGGTGGACGACTCCGACCTGATCGACATCGGGGCCGCCGAGACGATGCCGCCCGAGCGGGTGGTGCTGATTACCACCGGCAGCCAGGGCGAACCGTTGTCGGCGCTGGCGCGCATGTCGCGCGGCGAGCACCGCAGCATCACGTTGACCGCCGGCGACCTGGTCGTGCTGTCGTCGTCGCTGATCCCCGGCAATGAGGAGGCCGTCTACGGCGTCATCGACGCGCTGGCCAAGGTCGGCGCCCGGGTGGTCACCAACGCCCAGGCGCGGGTGCACGTCTCCGGACACGCCTACGCCGGCGAACTGCTGTTCTTGTATAACGGGGTGCGGCCGCGCAACGTGATGCCGGTGCACGGCACCTGGCGGATGCTGCGGGCCAACGCGGCGCTGGCCGCTGGGACGGGGGTTGCCCAAGAGTCAATCCTGCTGGCGGAGAACGGGGTCAGCGTCGACCTGGTGAACGGGAAGGCCACCATCGCCGGGGCCGTGCCGGTCGGCAAGATGTTCGTCGACGGGCTGGTCACCGGTGACGTCGGCGACACCACACTCGGTGAACGACTGGTCTTGTCGTCGGGTTTCGTCGCGGTGACGGTGGTGCTGCTGCGGGGAACCGGAAAGCCGGCTGCGCCGGCGCATCTGTATTCGCGCGGCTTCTCCGAGGATCCCAAGGCGCTGGAACCCGCGGCGCACATAGTCGACGCGGAGTTGGAAGCCCTCGCCGCCGAAAATGTTACCGATCCGGTGCGAATCGCCCAGGGGGTCCGCCGCGTACTCGGCAAATGGGTGGGGGAGACCTACCGCCGCCAGCCAATGATCGTGCCAACAGTGCTGGAGGTCTGAGTCCCGCCTACGGTCTACGACGGCTGTGCCCCGGCACCGCCCGCACCGCCGAAGCCCGGCGTCGTGCCGTCGTGCGTGCCGCCGGGCGTACCCGAGCTGCCCACGACGCTGCCGGAATTACCGCCAGCGCCTCCGTCGCCTCCGTTGCCGCCGTCGGAGCCGGGGCCTTGGCCGACGGCGCCGTTCCCTCCGGTGCCACCGTCGCCGCCCGCGGCATCGCCGTCGACGTTGTTGCCGCCGGCACCGCCGGCGCCGCCGTTCCCGCTGTTGCCGGTGACGGTGTCGGAGTAGTAGCCGGCGCCGCCGACACCGCCCTGGCCCCCGGACCCGCCGGCACCGCTGGTGCTGACGCCGCCGACACCGCCGGCCCCACCGTTACCGCCGACGGGGGCGCTGCCGGCGAACCCTTGGACGTTGACGGTGTTGAGATCGCCGCCGTCGCCGCCCTGCCCGCCGGACCCGCCGGCACCGCTGCCGCTCGTCCCGCCGGCACCGCCGGCACCGCCTACACCGCCGGCGGTGTTCCCGGTGCCTCCGGTGCCGCCGCCTCCGCCCGTGCCGCCGGTGGCGGTGTCGCTGGTGCCGCCGTTGCCGCCGGCGCCGCCCGCGCCGCCGAAGCCGGCATTGCCGGTTTGGAAGTCACCGCCTCCGCCGCCGTCGCCGCCCGCACCGCCGTCAGCGAAGCTGCTGGCGCCGCCGGCACCGCCGGCGCCGCCGGCGCCGCTGTAGCCCACCGGTTGGGCGCCGGGATAGGCCATGTAACCGGTGGCATAGCCGCCGGCGCCGCCATTACCGCCGTTGCCGCCGGTGTCGTTGACGCCGCTGCCGCCGGTGCCCCCGGCGCCGCCGCGGCCGCCGCTCCACGTTCCGGCTCCGCCGCCGCCGCCGTCGCCGCCGCTGCCGGTAGAGCCGGCGGTGCTGGCGCCCCCGTCGCCGCCGCTGCCGCCGACACCGCCGGAGGTCTTGTCGTCGGCGACGTTGAGGTTGCCGTTGCTGCCGTTGCCGCCGTCGCCGCCGTCGCCGCCGGAGCCCGAGACCGAGCCGCCGGCTCCGCCGTCGCCGCCGCTGCCACCCGCATAGCCGTTACCGCCGTGGCTGTAGCCCTGGCCGTCGCCGCCGTTGCCGCCGGTGCCGCCGTTGCCCTGGTCGCCGCCGTTGCCGCCGTTTCCGCCGTTGCCGCCGACCTGGTTGCTGCCGGTGTAGCCGCTGCCGCCGGCGCCGCCGTTGCCGGCTGCACCGCTCACCGCCGCGCCGGACGTGGCCGTGCCGGGGTTGCCGGGGTCTCCGACATTGCCGCCGTTGCCGCCGTTTCCGCCGTTGAGGTGATCGGCCGTGCCGTTGCCACCGTTGCCGCCGTCGCCGGGCGCGCCGGCGCTGCCGCCGGTGCCGAGACCATCTTGGGTGTTGCCGCCGTTGCCGCCGTTGCCGCCGGCGCCGCCGTTGCCCCCATCGGGGCCGCCGGCACCACCGTCGGCGCCGTCGCCGCCGTTGCCGCCGAGTCCGCCGTCACCGCCGAGCCCGCCGGCGCCTCCGGAGCCGCCGGAGCCACCGCTGCCGGAGCCGTACCCGGCGCCGCCCAGACCACCGTCACCGCCGTCGCCGCCGGCTCCGTGATCAACGCCCGCCGCGCTGCCACCAGCCCCGCCGTTGCCGCCAACTCCGCCGCCTTGCCCACCGGCCCCGCCGGCCCCGCCGTCACCGCCGATCCCGCCGGCGCCGCCGAGGTTCGGGTTGGTGGCGTCGCCACCATCACCACCGTCACCGCCGGCAGCACCGTGGCCGTTGGTGGAGGGCGCGCCGGCGGCGCCGTCGCCGCCGTTGCCGCCGTTCCACCCGCCGTCGCCACCGTTGCCGCCGTCACCGGAGAAATTCGACACGTAACCGGCGTTGTTGTTGACCGAACCTTGCCCGCCGTTGCCGCCGTTGCCGCCGTCGCCGTAATTGCCGCCGTTGCCGCCATAGCCGCCGTCGCCCCCGTCGTATGCGAAGCTGTCTGCGGGCGCGTTGTAGCCGTTGCCGCCGTTGCCGCCGTTGCCCGACGGAGTCGTCGGCATAGCGCCGTCGGAACCACTTTCGCCGGTGGAGCCGTTCGGGCCGACGCCAGGTGTGCCGGGCGTGCCGTAGGAGCCGGCGTCACCGCCGTTGCCGCCATCGGCACCGTGACCGCCGCTAGCGAATGCGGTTTGATCTCCGCCGTTGCCGCCGTTCCCCCCCAACCCGGCAGCACCGCCGTTGCCGGCGTTGCCGCCCGCACCGGTTGTGCCGTTGGCCGAGCGCGCCACACCGCCGTTGCCGCCGTTGCCGCCGTGGCCGCCCGCGCCGCCCTGCCCGCCGTTGCCGCCGACCCCAGGGTTGGCACCCGATGCCCCGTCGGCCCCGGCGCCGCCGGTGCCGCCCTGCCCACCGGTGCCCCCGTTGCCGCCGGCCCCGCCGTTGCCGAAGTCTGTACCGCCTTCACCGCCGTCGCCGCCATTACCGCCGTCGCCGCCGGGCCCGCCGCCAGTACCGGATTGACCCGCGGCGGTACCGGAAACACCCGCCAAACCGTAAGCGCCGTCGCCGCCGTCGCCGCCATTGCCGCCGTTGCCGTAATCCCCGCCGTTGCCGCCGTTACCACCGCTACCGGCGGCCACACCGGGTGAGCTGACGCCCAGCGTGCTGTAGCCGACGCCACCGGCCCCGCCGTTGCCGACCGCGTGAGTCGGCATGGCGCCGACCGAGCCGGGCGCCCCGATGGTGGACCCGCCACCAGGGCTGCCGGGCTGCCCGGGTGCGCCGACGTTGCCCCCATCGCCGCCGTTGCCGCCGAACTCTTTCGGATTGCCGATGCCGGCAGCGCCCGCCCCGCCGTTGCCGGGTATCCCAGCTGCGCCACCGTTGCCTGCGGCACCACCAGCACCGGCAACGCCGGCGACGCCGTTGGTGGCGCTGCCGCCGACCCCGCCGGCGCCGCCGTCGCCACCGGTGCCACCGGCCCCGCCGTCACCGCCGGTACCGCCGTTGCCGTCACCAGCGTTGCTGAACGAACCCGTGGCCCCGGTGACGCCGTGCCCGCCGGCACCACCGTCGCCACCGGCCCCGCCAACACCCCCCACACCCCCGTTGCCGGCCAGCGTGCCGCCGGTGCCGCCGTTGCCGCCGGCACCACCGTCGCCGCCGAAACCGCCGCTCGCACCGGAATCACCGGGATGAACGCCGGAGGCACCGACCGCGCCGTCGCCACCAGCTCCACCGTGACCGCCGCCCCCGCCGTTGCCGTATTCGCCAGCGGCACCGCCGTTGCCGCCTGCACCGCCGTTGCCGGCCGCAGTGGTCGCGTCCCCGTTCCCGCCGTGGCCGCCGTGGCCGCCGAAACCGCCGTTGCCCCAAGCACCGCCGTTGCCGCCGTTGCCGCCGGTGCCACCTTGCATGCCGTCATAGGCGCTGTTGTTGTATTCGCCGTTGAAAGCGTTGCCGCCTCCACCGCCATCGCCGCTGATGCGGACGTCTTGCGCACCAGTGCCACCGGAGCCTGCTCGAATCGACCCGTCGCCGTTGAAACCACCTGCCCCGCCGGCGCCCGACTGGCCGGGATTGCCGCCGTTGCCGCCGTTGCCGCCGTCGAAATGGGCCGACGTGCCGTTGGCACCCGAACCGCCGTCGCCGCCGAGACCGGCGTTACCACCGTTGCCGCCCTGCCCACCGGCACCAACAGCTCCGGCACTGCTCAATGGGGAGAGCGCCTGACCGCCGGCACCGCCGTTACCGCCGGCACCGCCATTGCCGCCATTACCCCCATCACCACCGTCGCCGCCGGCGCCGTTGTTGACCGCAAAGCTACCGGTCTGCCCGTTCGCGCCGTTGGCGCCGTTGCCGCCGGCGCCACCGGCACCACCCTGCCCGCCGGTGCCACCGTTGCCGAACAGATGTCCACCGAATCCGCCGACACCACCTTGCCCGCCGGCGCCCCCGGCATAACCGTCACCGCTAGCGTCAGTGACACCGGCGCCCCCGGCGCCGCCGGAACCCCCCGCTCCGCCGATACCCACGATTCCCGCGTTGCCACCGACGCCGCCATTACCGGCGGCATGAGTGAACACCACGCCATTGGTGATGGTGTCGTGCCAGCCGGTGCCGCCGGTGCCACCGGCACCACCGTTGCCGAATAGCAAACCACCATTACCGCCAGCACCGCCGGCAGTGGCCTCGATCGCGTTGCCGTCACTGAAATTGGCGTTGACCCCGGCCCCCCCGGCACCGCCGTTGCCGATCAAACCGGCCGCCCCACCGGCATGGCCGGCAGCACCGACGCCACCATCACCGAACAGCAACCCGCCGTCACCGGCATTACCGATACCGGGCAACCACCCCAACAATGCATGGTTGGCCCCGGCGAACTCGTTGACACCGTTGCCGATCAAATCCCGGCCGAACAACAACACAAACGGCGCGTTAAGACCGCTGAGCAACGGCTGGACATCCGGTTCGGCGATCAACGCCTCCAATTGGGTGTCCAATGGCAGGTATAATTGCGACTCCAGCGACCCCAGATCACCGACCGCAGCCGCTGGATTCAGCCCACTCGCCGAACCCGCCAGACTCAGCGCATCACCCGCGCCACCGCCGGTCACTGCAGCGACGGCATTAACCACCGCATCAACCACCAGGTCATCGAAACCATCCGCCCGGGCGTCCGGAACACCACCCAACGCCCCCACCCCGAACGCCAAGAACGCTGCTGCCGTACCGCCGGCACCCACCAGAGGCCGATACACCCACGCCCGACACGACCGGTCGGGGGTCCGGCCGTCGGCGTTGCCGCAGCTCGTGCAGCTGGACCAATCGAACTTCGTCATCATCTGTTCCTTCTCGTGAGCGTCCGACGACCCTGCGATCGAAATCTTCCTATATCTTTAGGTTTGGTGAGCATCTGTCAAGCCGGGGGCAGCATCACGAAAAGTGCCCGCGAAACAGTTTCGGTGCATCACGTAGGAATGCCCGCGAATCGGATGACGTCGCGAGGCAGGGCGCGACGGTAACGGCCCTTGCCGTCGTGGCGGCAGCCGGTGTTCTAGCGGGTGTAAGGGCCTATTGCTTCTCCGCGTACGCCAACCATTCCAGCTCGCTGGCGGCGAGCCCGCGTCCGGCCGGCTTGACACAGCGTTGCACAAGCTGCTCGGGTCCGTCCTGTTCGATCAGCCGCCACCCGTATTCGGCGAGAAAGTCCGCTACCTGGTCGGTCTGCATCCCGAAACGCCAGAGTCCTCGCCGTTGCCGGACCCTGCGGTACAGCCTCGGCGTGCCATACAGGTTCGTCCCGTCGATGAAGTCACGGCGGACGTAGGTGAACACCAGCCGACTGCCCGGGGCCGCCGCCCGCAGCCCCTCCAAGGTCCTTCGGACGCCGCCGTCCGTCAGGTATTGGGTCACTCCCTCAGCGATGAAGAAGGTGCGCCATTCGGTGTGGTAGCCGTGTTCGGCCAGCGCGGTGAGCAGGTCGTCGCGCTCGAAGTTCAACGCCACCAACCGAACCGACAGCGGCAGCGTACCCAGCACGCGGCGCACGGTCGCAGCCTTTCGGGCGATGTTGACCGGAAGGTCCACCTCGAAGGTCGGGATGCGGATCCGTCGGGTCAGCCGGTACGCAAGGGTGTCCAATCCGGCGCCGAGCACGACCACCGCGTCCATATCGCCCAGCGCCTTGTCGAGTTCGTCGGCGATGAAGCGCTTGCGGCAGCTCAGGCTGGCCCACAACCCGGGCCCCGATCGCTGCATCCGGGCGATGATCAGCCGTCGCAGCGGTGACCACCGCGCGGCCACGACCAGCCACCGCGTCCCCGTCGGCAGGAACAACTCGGCCAGGTCGTCGTCCACTAACCGCCGCTCGGGTGGTTCGTGCTGTTCGATCGCGGTCAGCAGCAGCGGGCCGACGGGGGTCTTCGCTGACGGAATTCGCGTCATCGACTGCCCGCTCTGGCCGGCTCGGCGGTGACGATCAAGGCGATCAGGGGGTCCTTCAGGGATCCTCCAGGGGCTTTGACGCGACATGGGGACGACATGGTGACCCTGTAACCTTACCCAGCCACGTCGGGAGCGACGTTATGCAGGCGAAGTGCAGGTGGTGGTCGGCACAACGTCGACCGGGTCGACCGGGTCGACCGGGTCGACCGGGTCGACCGGGTCGACTGGGCGGCTCAGAGAGCACCGGCGAAACGCATCAATCTGAGGCCAGTGTGGCGGGTGGTGCGAACGGGGCTATTGCGACTACCCTGGCGGCCATGGCTAGCAAGACGGTCGCCCGATCCGGATCCCGAACGAGGAGGTCAAAGCCCGGTTCTCGGCCGGGCCTGCCCAGACAGGCGTCTAGGCCGCGCCGCCAACCCGCCCGACGCCAGCAAGCGTGGCTGACCGCGATCGGCCTGGCTTGTGGCCGGGCCGCGCACGCGACGTGGCTGATGGTGGCAAGGGCAACCGGGACCGTCGCCCGGTCGGTCGGCCGCGCCCGCGATATCGACCCGGGTCACCGCCGCGACGGCATTGCGCTGGGGTTGCTGGCACTGGCCGTCGTCACGGCCGCCAGCTGCTGGCTGAACGCTGCACGGCCGATCGGAGCCTGGGTCGACGCCATGCTGCGGACGTTCATCGGTGCAGCGGTGGTGCTGCTTCCGGTGATCGCCGCCGTGGTTGCGGTGATCCTGATGCGCACCGAGCCCCATCCCGACACGCGGCCCAGGCTGATTCTGGGCGCGGCGATGGTGTCGTTGCCGGTCCTGGGCCTGTGGCACCTGTGGGCTGGCTCGCCGCAGACCCCCGCTGGCCGCGCGGACGCGGCGGGGTTCATCGGCTTCGCGATCGGGGGGCCGCTCTCCGACGGGCTGACCGCGTGGATCTCGGTGCCGCTGCTGTTCATCGCGGTGCTGTTCGGTGTGTCGCTGTTGACCGGGACGACGATCCGCGACGCACCGGCCAGCATGCGAGCCGTCTTCGGCACCGGGATCTTCGGCTCCGACGTCGACGGCTACGACGATTACCCTGGGTCACACGCCCTGCGCGAAGAGGATATCTCCGACGGCTACGACGACACCGCGCATGCCTGGCCCGGCGGTGCGCCCCATGACGACGACCCGCCGGACGTGGTGGGGGCAGACGCTGTAGACACAGGGGACGCTCCGACGATCCCCGAGCGGCCCGCGACGCGGACCCGGCGGAAATCCCCCAAGGTGGCCGCCAGGCGGGACACCGCGACCTTGGACCGGGTCATCGAGGGCCCCTACACGCTGCCGTCGCTGCAGTTGTTGACCGCCGGAGATCCGCCCAAGCGGCGCACCGCCGCCAACGACCAGATGGCCGATGCGATCACCTCGGTGCTGAGTCAGTTCAATGTCGACGCGGCGGTCACCGGATGCACCCGCGGGCCCACCGTCACCCGCTACGAGGTTGAGCTGGGACCCGGGGTCAAGGTGGAGAAGATCACCGCGCTGCACCGCAACATCGCCTACGCGGTGGCCACCGAGAGCGTGCGGATGCTGGCGCCCATCCCGGGCAAGTCCGCCGTCGGCATCGAGGTGCCCAACACCGACCGGGAGATGGTGCGCCTGGCCGACGTGCTGGCCGCGCCGTCCACCCGCCGCGACCACCACCCGCTGGTGATCGGCCTGGGCAAGGACATCGAGGGCGACTTGGTCAGCGCCAACCTGACCAAGATGCCGCACCTGCTGGTCGCCGGCTCCACCGGCTCCGGCAAGTCCAGCTTCGTCAATTCGATGCTGGTCTCGCTGCTGGCCCGGGCCACCCCGGAAGAGGTCAGGATGATTCTGATCGACCCGAAGATGGTGGAACTGACCCCCTACGAAGGCATTCCGCATCTGATCACCCCGATCATCACCGCCCCGAAGAAGGCGGCGGCCGCACTGGCCTGGCTGGTCGAGGAGATGGAACAGCGCTACCAGGACATGCAGGTCGGCAGGGTGCGCCACATCGACGACTTCAACGACCAGGTGAGATCCGGCGCCATCACCACACCGCTGGGCAGTCAGCGCCAGTACCGGCCCTACCCCTACGTGGTGGCGATCGTCGATGAGTTGGCTGATCTGATGATGACTGCGCCGCGCGACGTCGAGGACGCCGTCGTGCGTATCACCCAGAAAGCCCGGGCCGCCGGAATCCACCTGGTGCTGGCCACCCAGCGTCCGTCGGTGGACGTGGTCACCGGGCTGATCAAGACCAACGTGCCGTCCCGGTTGGCTTTCGCGACGTCGTCGCTGACCGACAGCCGAGTGATCCTGGACCAGGCGGGCGCAGAGAAGCTGATCGGCATGGGCGACGGGCTGTTCCTGCCGATGGGCGCGGGCAAGCCGATCCGGTTCCAGGGCGCGTTCGTCACCGACGAGGAGATCCACGCCGTCGTCACCGCCTGCAAACAGCAGGCGGAACCCGAGTACACCGAGGGCGTCACCGCCGCCAAGACCAGCAGTGAACGTAGCGATGTCGACCCCGATATCGGCGACGACATGGAGGTCTTCTGCCAGGCCGTCGAGCTGGTGGTGTCCAGCCAGTTCGGATCCACCTCGATGCTCCAGCGCAAGCTGCGGGTCGGCTTCGCCAAGGCCGGCCGGCTGATGGATCTGATGGAGACCCGCGGCATCGTCGGCCCGTCCGAGGGCTCCAAGGCCCGCACGGTGCTGGCCAAACCCGACGAATTGGCCGCAACGTTGGCGGCCGTCCGCGGTGGCGGAAACGAGGCCATTAGGGACCCGGCTGACCCGGCCGACCCGGCCGACCCGGCCGACCAGCCCGAATAGCGCCCAGCGTGAAACTGTTGCGATATTTTCCGGCAGTTTTCGCAACGGCTTCACGCTCGGTGAGCAGTGGCCGCGTCGCACGGGCCAGAAGTCCCAAGATCAGAGCAGCAGCAACATTCGGGTGTTGCCGAGGATGTTCGGCTTGACGTAGCTGAGGTCCAGAAACTCGGCCACGCCGAGGTCGTAGGAGCGGCGCATCTCGTCGAACACCTCGGCGGTGACCGGTGTGCCGTCGATCTCGGTGAACCCGTGCCGGGAGAAGAACCCGGTCTCGAAGGTCAACACGAACAGACGCTGCAGCTGCAGATCCCGGGCGACCCGCACCAGCCGGTCGACGATGGCGTGGCCGACACCGCGACGGGTCATCGCCGGGTCGACCGCAACGGTGCGCACCTCGCCGAGGTCGGACCACAGTACGTGCAACGCCCCGCAGCCCACCACCTGACCTCCGTGTTCGGCCACCCAGAACTCCTGGACGCTCTCGTAGAGCGTCACTAGGTTCTTTTCCAGCAGAATCTTGCCGGCGTAGGTGTCCACCAGCCTCTTGATCGCCGGGACATCGGAGGTCCGCGCCCGCCGGATCAGTGGCCGATCGCCCGGTGGATCACTAGCTGGGTGCACGGGTGCACAGTATCGGCTTGCGAGCTGCTTCGGGACAAGCCAATCAACCGATATTCTGTTTGCCGTGTCGGGCAAGCTTCAGACGGGAGCGGTGGTGAGACGTGTCGGCGTGGTCAACTTCGCCAACGCGCTGACCGGGGTAAGGCTGGCGCTGATCCCGATCTTTCTGTTGGCGCTGTACGCCGGGGACGGCCACCAAACCGTAAGCCGTACCGCCGCTTTTGTCGTATTCGCTCTCGCCGTGGTCACTGACCGGCTGGACGGAGCGCTGGCCCGTAGTTACGGCCTGGTGACCGAGTTCGGCGCGCTGGCCGATCCGATCGCCGATAAGGCCCTCATCGGCGCTGCACTGATCGGGCTGTCGACGCTGCACGACCTGCCCTGGTGGGTCACGGTGCTGATCTTGTCGCGTGAGGTCGGGATCACCGTGCTGAGGTTCGTGGTGTTGCGGCGGGGCGTCATTCCCGCCAGCCGGGGCGGCAAACTTAAGACACTTGTGCAGGCGGTGGCAATCGGGTTGTTGGTGCTGCCGCTGTCCGGATCCTGGATGGTGGTGGCTCAGGTGGTGATGGGCGTCGCCATCGTCCTGACGGTAGCGACCGGGGTCGATTACGTGATGTCCGCAGTCGCCGATATCCGAGCCAGGCCCGCACGGCCGGTCGGGAACCAAGGCGGCCACCGCCCGCGTTGACATAGTTAGGTCTTACCGGTGAAAAGGCTGACCGGACGGGAGCAAGCACACGATGACGGCGTTACTGCGTGAAATGATCGGCGACCAGCTGCGCCGGGCCCGCACATCACAGGGGCGCACGCTGCGCGAAGTGTCCGATTCGGCGAGCGTGAGCCTGGGGTACCTGTCGGAGGTGGAGCGGGGCCGCAAGGAAGCATCCAGCGAGTTGCTGAACGCGATCTGCACAGCGCTAGACCTCCCGTTGTCGGCGGTGCTCTGCGACGCCAGTCGGCAGATGGCGCGCCGGGAGCGTGCGGCGGCCGGTGTCGGCGGTCTCACCGGGGCCAACATCGACGTCGACACCAAGGTCGTCATCCCGCCGATGTTGTCAGCCATGGCTTCCGTTTAAGCAGTTGAAAGCCTGCCTGAACTCCATCCGGATGCGGGCCAACCCGATAAATTGAGCTTCGGTACCGGGTACCCGACAGACCCACGAAGTTTCGACCGAGCAGACGGAGCTGACTGATGGCCAACCCGTTCGTCAAGGCATGGAAGTACCTGATGGCGCTGTTCAGCGCGAAGATCGACGAGCGCGCCGATCCCAAGGTGCAGATTCAGCAGGCCATCGAAGAGGCGCAGCGTCAGCATCAGGCCTTGACCCAGCAGGCGGCACAGGTGATCGGCAACCAACGGCAGCTGGAGATGCGGCTCAACCGGCAGCTGGCCGATGTGGAGAAGCTCCAAGTCAACGTGCGCCAGGCGCTGACCCTGGCCGACCAGGCGACCGCTGCCGGGGACACCGGAAAGGCCACCGAGTACAACAATGCCGCCGAAGCGTTCGCCGCCCAGCTGGTCACCGCCGAGCAGAGCGTCGAAGACCTCAAGACGCTGCACGACCAGGCCCTGTCGGCCGCCGAGCAGGCCAAGAAAGCTGTCGAACAGAACGCCATGATGCTGCAGCAGAAGATCGCCGAGCGAACCAAGCTGCTCAGTCAGCTCGAGCAGGCCAAGATGCAGGAGCAGGTCAGCGCATCACTGCGGTCGATGAGCGAGATTGCCGCTCCCGGTACGACTCCCAGCCTCGAGGAAGTGCGGGAGAAGATCGAGCGCCGCTATGCGAACGCGATCGGGGCCGCCGAGCTGGCGAAGGGCTCCGTGCAGGGCCGCATGATCGAGGTGGAGCAGGCCAGTGTGGAGATGGCCGGTCATTCGCGGCTTGAGCAGATCCGGGCGTCGATGCGCGGCGAGGCGCTGCCGGCCGGGGAGCCTTCCGGGGAGCCTTCCGGTGCGGCGGTGCCCAAGCCGGCGCCGGCAGAGCCCGCGAAAGCCACCCGCGCCACCCCGGAAAAGCCCCTCGGCCAGCAGTAGGCGAAAGGTAGCGAGCATTGCACACCGGTCATTGGCACATGGTGCTGCCGCGCCGTTCGGATACGGTCTTTGCCACCGGCTACCGGCTGTTCGACCTGCTGGCGCAGAAGATGGCCGCCGCGTTCGACCCCCGTGCCCGGATGCTGAGGCGACGGCGCCGTGCGTTGCGCTGGGGGCTGATCTTCGGCGCCGGGTGCGTGTTCTGGGTGCTGGTGACGGCACTGCTGGTGCGCTGGGCGACGCCGGCGTGGGTGCTGCTGATCACCGGGCTGATCGCTGCCGGTGCGGCACACCCGGCGACGTTGTTGCTGCTGCGATACCGCTGGCTGCGGTCGGTGGCGCTGCCCGCGCAGCGGCCCGGCGCTGTGCGTCGGCTGCCGCCGCCGGGGTCAGCGGCGCGGCCGGCGATGTCAGCGCTGGGCGCTTCCGAACGCGGACTGTTCTCGCTGCTGGGGGTGCTGGAACGCGGGCACCTGCTACCCGCCGGCGAAATCGGTGACCTGACCGCGGCGGCTAATCGGGCGGCGACAGCGATGGCGGCCACCGCGGCCGAGGTGGTGTCGATGGAGCACACCGTGCAGCTCAACCCGGAGGCCGGTGCCTACCTGGTGCCGACCATCGACGCATTCAGCGCCCAGTTGGGTTCCGGTGTCCACCAGTACAACGAGATGGTCACCGCCGCAGCACAACTGGTGGCGTCGGCAAACGGCGGGCCGCCCGCATCATCTCCATGGCCGTCGAATTCGCCGATGACGCAACAACGGTATCGTGACGAGCTGGCCGGGGCGACCGATCGCTTGATGGGTTGGGCGCAGGCGTTCGACGAACTGGGCCGGTTGCGCCGGGTTTAGCCGGTCCTCTAGAACATCGGCCGCAGTGACGGGAACACGATGGCTGCCAGCGCCCGTACCGTCGCCTTGAGCATGTCGTAGAAGTCAAAGTAGTCTCGCCACAACGTGATACGTCCGCTGTGGACCTCGAACACCCCGCACACCCAGAACTGCAGCCGCAGTGGACCGAGAATCAGCGCGTCGGTGCGTTCGGTGAGAACCACCGAGCCGTCGGCGGCGATCCGGTGAATCTTCACCTGGAACCCGATGCGGCCCTGCATCCGACGGAACAGCTGAATCGCGGCGCTGGGGCCGTAGACGGTGGGCAGCCCGACGTTCTGGTACACCAGGTCGTCGGCGAGCACCGCACCGGCGGTGTCGAGGTCCTCGTCGGCCAGCGCATGCAGCAAGACCTCTACGGTCCGGGCGTTCTCGGCGGACGTGTGCGCTGCGGTCGGCTCGGTCACGTGTGCCAGCGTAGGACGGTGCGGCTGTGGCACGGTAGGGCAATGCGGGTGGTGGTGGTCGCCGGGCCGGATCCCGGCCACGCCTTTCCGGCGATCGCACTATGCCAACAATTCGCCGCCGCCGGCGATAGGCCGACGCTGCTGACCGGAACCCCATGGCTCGCCACCACCCGGGCTGCCGGGCTGCACGCCGCCGAGCTTGCCGGTTTGGAGCCCACCGCGGCCGACGACGACCGCGACGCCGGTGCCAAGATCCATCGTCGCGCAGCGCGGATGGCGGTGGAAAACCTCGACCGGCTGCGGGGGCTGGCACCGGATCTGGTGGTCTGCGACGTTATCACCGCCTGCGGAGGGTTGGCCGCTGACCTTCTGGGCATCCCATGGATTGAACTCAGCCCGCACCCGCTGTACCTACCGTCGAAGGGGCTGCCGCCGATCGGATCCGGGCTGGCGCCGGGTGTCGGTGTGCGGGGTCGGCTGCGGGATGCCGCAATGCGGGCGCTGACAGCGCGTGCGTGGCGAGCAGGTCTGCGCCAGCGTGCATCTGCCCGGGTGGGGATCGGCCTGCCGGCCCTCGACCCGGGGCCGTTGCGCCGCCTGGTTGCCACCCTGCCCGCGCTGGAGGTGCCCCGCCCGGACTGGCCGTCTGAGGCGGTCGTGGTGGGCCCACTGCACTTCGAGCCCACCGAGGAGGTGCTCAGCGTGCCAGCCGGCTCCGGGCCGGTGGTCGTGGTGGCGCCGTCCACCGCAACGACGGGGGCTGGCGGACTGGCGGAGACGGCACTGGACTGCCTGGTTCCCGGGGCCGGGTTGCCCACCGGCGCGCGGGTGGTGGTGTCGAGGTTGGACGGCCCGGGATTGACGCCGCCGGCCTGGGCGGTGGCCGGGCTGGGACGCCAGGACGAACTGCTGGCCCAGGCCGATGTGGTGATCTGCGGCGGCGGGCACGGCATGGTGTCCAAGACACTGCTGGCCGGCGTGCCTCTGGTAGTGGTGCCCGGCGGCGGGGATCAGTGGGAAATCGCCAATCGTGTTGCGCGCCAAGGCAGTGCGCTGCTGATTCGGCCGTTGACCGCCGATGCGCTGGTCACCGCGGTCGGTGTGGTGCTGGCGTCGCCGGGCTACCGGGCCGCCGCCCGCCGGGCCGCGGCCGGGGCCGCCGCGGTGGCCGATCCGGTTCAGATATGCCACGACGCACTGGAGGGCGCTGGATAACTGGGTAGCTGAGTAGCTGAGTAGGTTGAGCCAGTGCGCCTGACGGAGTTCCACGAAAGGGTCACCCTGTGGTTCGGCGCCGCCTACAGTGCGTCGGTGCTGGCCGACCACGTGTTGACCGCGCTGGGCGGGCGCACCGCCGCACAAGCGATCGAGGACGGCGTGGATCCGCGCGACGTGTGGCGGGCGCTGTGTGCCGACTTCGACGTCCCTCGCGACCAATGGTGAGGTTTGGGTACGTCGGCCCGAGCAATCCGTGGCACCATTTGTCCTTCTGTGGCATCATTAGACTATGTATGCCACAGTGCGGGTTGGGCGACAGGGCAGACTGGTGATTCCTGTCCAAATTCGTGCCGCGCTCGGTATGTCCGCCGGTGACCAGGTGGGCCTTCGCGTCGATGGTTCCAAACTGGTCATCGAGCGGCCCGAGGATGCGCTCGCAGAACTTCGGCGGCTGGGAGACGGCATCAGCAGACAACGCTCTTTGGTGGACGAGTTGCTAGCCCAACGACGTGCCGAAGCTGCTGCTGAGTGACGGTTCTCGACGCATCTGCCGTGCTGGCGCTGATCCATAATGAACCAGGCGATGATGTGGTGGCCCGTTCGTTGACAGGCGCAGTGATCGGCACTCCTAACCTGGCCGAAGTGATCGGCAAACTAGTCGATGCGGGCATCGACGCCAGCCGTGTGCACGACCTGCTCGTTACTGCCGGGGTGAACGTCGAACCGCTCACCGCGGAGGACGCCGTATTGGCCGGCGCGCTGCGGTCGATTCCTGGCGGTCGCGCGTTGTCGCTGGGTGATCGATGCTGCTTGGCCTTGGCGGTTCGCGGCGACCCCGCCGAAGTACTCACCGCCGATCGGGCCTGGTCGAATCTCGATCTGCCGATCGCGGTCAAGCTGATCCGCTGACGAACCGGGTGCCTGCCGGCGTGTGAGGTGCAGGTGGTTCTGCTTGTCGACGACGACACACGGCGCGCCTCCTTGCCATCGAACACACGTTCGCTAATGTGGGGGGTGTTCGACGTCGGGATGCTGGTCCAGGCCACTTGTCAGACCCTGCCGCTAGCGTCACGGCCAATCGACCGAAACCGGTCAACCGAACACGAGAGCTACAGGAGAAACACCATGTCGCAAGCCCCTGACCGCGAGAAAGCCCTTGAGCTGGCACTGGCCCAGATCGAGAAGAGTCACGGCAAAGGCTCGGTGATGCGCCTCGGCGACGAGGTGCGTCAGCCGATCTCGGTCATCCCGACCGGGTCGATCGCCCTGGACGTGGCGCTGGGCCTCGGCGG